>NZ_JAFCWN010000007.1:0-152588 GCF_049897585.1 Agrococcus sp. TSP3-2-1 | reverse complement strand
CCCCACCACTCATCCATGACGGCATTCCACCACGGGCCACTGACACGCGAGCGACCGCAGAAGAGGGCTGTGGAGAACGTGTTCTGTCCGGTCAGGCGCCGACTGGGGTGCGCTTCGACACGCTCGGCGCGCTGCGCGCGCGGAGCGGCTCAGCGAGCGGCAAGCGCGTCAGAGGAAGACGGCTCCCCGCACCTTGTGGCCCGTCGCGATCGACTCGCCAGAGAGGCTCGAGCGAGGCGAGACCAGGAACGCGACGAGGTCGGCGATCTGCCGCGGCGACGACTCGCCGGGCTTGCCCGCCGCGACCTCCGAGCTCGGCAACTCCGTGACGGGGCCAGGGTTCACGACGTTGACCGCGACGCCCGTGCCGGCGAGCTCGTCGGCGAGGTTCTTCGCCGCGATCAGCAGCGCCGCGTTCCGCACCGAGCCGGTGATGTTGCCCGTCAGCAGCGCGTTCTGCCCGCTCACGCCGACCACGCGCCCGAAGCCCGCCTCGCGCATCCCGGGGATGACGGCGTTCGCGACGCGCAGGAACGCCATCGCCTTGCCCTCGACCGCGTCGGCGACCTGCACCGGGTCGCTCAGCCGCGACTGGTCGAGCGTCTGCGCGGCCGGGGCGGCGGTGATGACCACCGCATCCAGTCGCCCGTGCTCCGAGCGCACGCGCTCGAGGGCGGCGGCGATGGATGCGTCGTCGGACGCGTCGAGGACGATATCGGCCGCATCACCGCGCGCTGCCGAGACGACGGTCGCGCCCTCGGCGCGGATGGTGTCGACGATCGCACTGCCGATGAAGCCGGTGCCGCCGACCACGAGCACGACCCGGTCTGAGAGCTGGAGGTCCATGGCTCGACGCTAGCGCGCACCGCGCGCCCAGCAACCGGGCGTACGGTCGCGGGCAACCGATGCGCGGGCGCCGGCCCGCCGGGAGGAGGGACGATGCACCACGGTCACGAGGATGAGCACGCCGCAGGAGCGAGCGCCGGGGGAGCGAGCGCCGGGGGAGCGAGCGCCGGGGGAGCGAGCGGACCGGGCGGCGATCACGGCGACCACGTCGCCGAGCTCGAGCGCTGCGCGACCGCGTGCCGCGAGTGCGCCGCCGCCGACACGCGCGAGGGGATGCTCGACTGCGCCGCGATGTGCGAAGCGTGCGCCGAGCTCTGCACGGCGGTCGCGGGCATCCTGCGGCGCGGGGCTGCGCTGCCGGCCGAGACGGTCCGCGCGCTGCTTGCCGCGTGCGCGTCGATGTGCCGGGCGTGCGCTGCGGAGTGCCGCCGCCACGACATGGACCACTGCCGTGAGTGCGCCGAGGCGTGCGAGCGCTGCGCCGAGCACTGCGAGGCCGCTGCCGCGTAGAGCCGCAGCGACGAGTGAGGGCCCGCACCGTGACGGTGCGGGCCCTGCCGGTGGGCGATACCAGACTCGAACTGATGACCTCTTCCGTGTGAAGGAAGCGCGCTACCAACTGCGCCAATCGCCCGTGCCCTCAGCGCGCGAGGCGCGTCCGGACCGATCCAGTGTGCCACATCCGGCACCTCGTGCATGACCACGACGGCGATCCGGCGACACGGGGCCGCTCGATTTTGCATCGAGCCGGAGGCGTGGGTATATTCGTCCAAGGCGCTCAGCGATGAGCCCCGCGGATGTGGCGCAGTGGTAGCGCATCACCTTGCCAAGGTGAGGGTCGCGAGTTCGAATCTCGTCATCCGCTCGAGAGCAATCTCATGAGAGCGAATCTCACACCACCTGGTGGGGTGGCCGAGTGGTGAGGCAGCGGCCTGCAAAGCCGTCTACGCGGGTTCGAATCCCGTCTCCACCTCGATTCCCCTCCTAGGGCGATTGGCGCAGCGGTAGCGCGCTTCCCTGACACGGAAGAGGTCACTGGTTCGAACCCAGTATCGCCCACGGACAGACCCCCAGCCCAGCTGGGGGTCTTCGCGTCCGTCCAGGCGGGCGGATGCGTCGACCGCGATCGCGGGCGGCTACCGGGTGCGCGACCAGGCGCCGTCGATGAGCGAGAACTCGACCCAGCCGCCGCCGGGCGTCTTGCCCGGGAGCCGGACGGAGCTCACGAGCCTGCTCGCGCGCACGAGCGCGGTGCGCACCTCGCGGCGCGCCGCCCAGCGGCGCAGCGCGAGCGGATCGGGGCCGCACTCGCGCAGCTCGTCGAGCACCGCAGCGATGTCGGCGGGGGAGTAGACGGTGTGCTGCGTGGGGTGGCTCATGCTCGGAGCCTATGCCTCCGCGGTCGAGCCATGCGTGGCGCGCCTCGCGACTTGTGGGGGAGCGATGCATACGCGATGGCCAGCCGGCGCGGGGCGCGCGGTCAGGGTGCGCGGCTAGCCTCGCCGCGTGATCGCACGACTCAGCACTGAGGGTTCGGCCGGCACGACCGTCGCGCTCGACGGACGCTTCGCTCGCGAGCTCCCAGAGCTAGCGATGCCGTGGCAGGCCGTCGAACCTCCCGAGCCGAAGCTGCTCGCGCTGAACGAGGAGCTCGCCGCCGAGCTCGAGCTCGACCTCGCCTTCCTGCGCAGCGACGACGGGGTGCGGCTGCTCGCCGGCAACGCGCTGCCCGGGGGCGCGACGCCCGTCGCGCAGGCCTACGCCGGTCACCAGTTCGGCGCCTACTCGCCGGTGCTCGGCGACGGCCGCGCGCTGCTGCTCGGCGAGCTCGTCGATCGCGACGGGCGGCTACGCGACCTGCAGCTCAAGGGCTCCGGTCCCACGCGCTTCGCGCGCGGCGGTGACGGCCTCGCCGCCGTCGGGCCGATGCTGCGGGAGCACATCGTCAGCGAGGCGATGCACGCCCTCGGCATCCCGACGACTCGCTCGCTCGCCGTCGTGGCGACCGGGCGCTTCGTGCGCCGCGACGAGTGGCTGCCGGGCGCCCTGCTCGCGCGGGTCGCGAGCAGCCACCTGCGCGTCGGCACCTTCCAGTTCGCGGCCTCCACGGGCGACGTCGACCTGCTCCGCCGCCTCGCCGACCATGCGATCGATCGTCACGCGCCGGGCGCGGCCGAGAGCACGGCCCCTTACCTCGAGCTCTACCGCGCGGTGATCGCGGCGCAAGCGGCGCTCATCGCGCGCTGGATGCTCGTGGGGTTCGTCCACGGCGTCATGAACACCGACAACATGACGATCTCTGGCGAGACCATCGACTACGGGCCGTGCGCGTTCATGGAGGCGTACGACCCGGCGACCGTCTTCAGCTCGATCGACCACCGCGGCCGCTACGCCTACGGCAACCAGCCGGCGATCGCCGAGTGGAACCTCGCCAGGCTCGGTGAGGCGCTCCTGCCGCTGCTCGCCCACGACCAGGAGCACGCGCTCGCGCTCGCCGTCGGAGCGCTGCAGGAGTTCACACCGCAGTATCGCGCCGCGTGGATCGCAGGCATGCGCGCGAAGCTCGGCCTGGGTGACGAGGTCGACGACGAGGCGGCGACGCTGCTCGTCGACGAGCTGCTCGCGCTGCTCGAGTCGAGCCGCGTCGACCTCACCTCGTTCTTCCGCGGGCTGAGCGACGTCGCGCGCGGCCTGGCGGATGCGACGCGCGACCGGTTCGTGCACCGGGCCGCCTTCGACGCGTGGGCCGAGCGCTGGCTCGCCCTCCACCCCGAGGCCGAGGCGATGGACCGCGTGAACCCCGTCTACGTGCCGCGCAACCACCTCGTCGAGGAAGCCCTCGTTGCGGCGACCGAGGGCGACCTCGCGCCGGTCGAGCAGCTGCTCGACGCGGTGCGCCGACCCTTCGACGAGCGCGAGGGCCTCGAGCGCTACGCGGAGCCCGGCCCCGAGGCCGACTTCCGCGCCTACCGCACGTACTGCGGAACGTGAGCGACCCGCCATCCGCTCTGACGACGGGCAGGACGGTGTCAGACGGCAGGCTGGGGCGGGTAGGTCTTCGTCACCGTCAGCGTCGTGGACGTCGGCAGCTTGTAGACGCCGTGGACGTAGCCTTCGAGGAGCTCGGTGATGACCCGATTCGTCAGCACCCCATCCGCCGCTGCCTTGGCTTGTGCGGCTTCCCAGAGCTCGATGGGCACGCGGAGACTGCGCGAGATCGTGGACTCGACGCCGCGCTCCGGCTTGGCGTACGTCCGAGAGTGCGTCTGTGCTTCTTCAGTCATCGAGTGACCCTTCCGATCGTTCGTCCTCCGTGGTCGTCCCGACCGCATCGCGGGCCGACCGTTCCGGTCGTGATGCTGGCACGTCCTCGGCCGCAAGCGGTGCGGCGTGCCGCGCCATCCACACGTCGAGCTGGAACAGGTCGGTGCTCGTCGCCCAACCGTCATGCAGAGGGACGCCGCCGACTGCATCCGTCGCTTCGTCGTTCTCCATGCCCGCATCCCATCACGGGCCGCTGACGCTGACCGGGCGCGAGCATGCGGCGATCTACGATGGAGCGGTGACCACCGGATTCGATCTCTTCTCCGACCGTGCCGTCGTCGCCATGCGCGTCGACGGCGAGCTGCAGGACCTCGCTCGCGAGGTGCCCGACGGCGCGAGGGCGGAGCCGGTGACGATCGACAGCCCCGACGGCCTCGACATCCTGCGCCACTCCGCCGCGCACGTGCTGGCGCAGGCCGTGCAGCGCGTCAACCCCGAGGCGCGGCTCGGCATCGGCCCGCCCGTGCAGGACGGCTTCTACTACGACTTCGACCTCCCCGAAGCGTTCTCGAGCGACGACCTCAAGGCGCTGCAGAAGGAGATGGAGCGCATCGTCAAGGCCGGCCAGCGCTTCGTGCGCCGCGTCGTGACCGACGAGGAGGCGCGCGCCGAGCTCGCCGACGAGCCCTACAAGCTCGAGCTCATCGGCCTCAAGGGCGGCGCGGAGAAGGCCGCAGAGGGCGCATCCGTCGAGGTCGGCGCGGGCGAGCTCACGATCTACGACAACGTCGACCCGAAGACGGGCGAGGTCGCCTGGAAGGACTTGTGCCGCGGCCCGCACCTGCCGAGCACGCGCCTCATCGGCAACGGCTTCGCCCTCACGCGCGTCGCCGGCGCCTACTGGCGAGGCAAGACCGACCTGCCGCAGCTGCAGCGCATCTACGGCACCGCGTGGCCCTCGAAGGACGAGCTGCGCGCCTACCAGCAGCGCCTCGAGGAGGCCGCGAAGCGCGACCACCGCAAGCTCGGCCGCGAGCTCGACCTCTTCTCGTTCCCCGACGAGATCGGCTCGGGTCTGTCGGTGTGGCACCCGCGGGGCGCGATCGCGCGCGGCGAGATGGAGCAGCACGCCCGCCGCCGACACATCGAGCAGGGCTACAGCTACGTCTACACGCCGCACATCACGAAGCGCGACCTCTTCGTCACCTCCAACCACCTCGTCACGTACGGCGAGGGGATGTGGCCCCCGATCCACATGGACGAGGAGCGCGACGACGAGGGCAACGTCACGAAGGCCGGGGTCGACTACTACCTCAAGCCGATGAACTGCCCGATGCACATCCTCGTCTACAAGTCGACCGCCCGGAGCTACCGCGACCTGCCGCTGCGGCTCGCCGAGAACGGCACCGTCTACCGCAACGAGCTCTCCGGCGCGCTCCACGGCCTCACGCGCGTGCGCGGCTTCACGCAGGACGACGCGCACCTCTTCGTCACCCCCGAGCAGCTCGAGGAGGAGACGACGAAGGTGCTCGAGTTCGTGCTCTCGCTCCTGCAGGACTTCGGCCTCACCGACTTCCGCCTCGAGCTCTCGATGCGCGACGACGAGAAGGAGAAGTGGATCGGCGACGAGGCCGTCTGGGAGACGGCGACGGATGCGCTGCGGCGCGTCGCGCGGGCATCCGGGCTCGAGGTCGTGGAGGAGCCGGGCGAAGCCGCCTTCTACGGGCCGAAGATCGACCTCAAGGTGACCGACGCGATCGGCCGCTCGTGGCAGCTCTCGACGGTGCAGCTCGACTTCAACCTGCCCGAGCGCTTCGAGCTCGAGTACACCGCCGCCGACGGCTCGAAGCAGCGCCCCATCATGATCCACCGGGCGCTCTTCGGCTCGATCGAGCGCTTCTTCGCGATCCTGCTCGAGCACTACGCGGGCGCCTTCCCGGTGTGGCTCGCGCCCGTGCAGGTCGTCGGCGTGCCCGTCGCGGCGGACTACGACGAGTACCTCGACGACATCGCGGCGCAGCTGCGCGCCAAGGGCGTACGCGTCGAGGTCGACCGCTCCGACGAGCGGATGCAGAAGAAGATCCGCACCCACACGCTCATGAAGGTGCCGTTCCAGCTCATCGCGGGGGAGAAGGACCGCGACGCGGGCAGCGTCTCGTTCCGCTTCCGCGACGGCACGCAGGACAACGGCGTGCCGGTGGACGAGGCGATCCGGCGCATCGTCGAGGCGATCGAGGCGAAGGCGCACGTATGACCGACGAGCGGCACCTCGGCGACCGGGACCTCGACGAGCCGGCCGAGCGCGCCGCGGTGCAGCGCGATGCCCTCCCGGCGTTCGACCCGGCGGAGCCGCCCGAGGAGCCGCTCGTCGCCGAGCACGCGTGGGGCGCGCCGACCCAGATGTCGAGCGAGCTGCCGGGCGTGCCGGATGCGTTCCAGCGCCTCTGGGCGCCGTACCGCATGGTCTACATCCAGAACGGCCAGATGCCCGACGAGCACGCGTGCCCGTTCTGCCGCGCCCCGGAGCTGCCCGACGACCAGGGGCTCATCGTGCACCGCGGCGAGACGTGCTTCGTGCTGCTGAACCTCTACCCGTACAACACGGGTCACATGATGGTGTGCCCCTACCGCCACGTCGGCATGTACGACCAGGCGACGACCGAGGAGGTCGCCGAGATGGCGGTGCTCACGCAGACCGCGATGCGCGTGCTCTCGCAGGTCACGCGCTGCCAGGGCTTCAACATCGGCATGAACCAGGGCCGCATCGCCGGCGCGGGCATCGCCGACCACCTGCACCAGCACATCGTGCCGCGCTGGTCGCTCGACTCGAACTTCTTCCCGATCATCGCGAAGACGAAGGCGCTGCCGATCCTGCTCGAGGACATGCGCCAGGACATCCAGGCCGCCTGGCCGGTGTGACGATCCGTGACGTCCGGTGACGCGCCGGGTGCGCGCCGGAGGCCCCGCACCCGCGTAGCATTGACAGACGTGACCGAGAACCGCACCAGCAGCACCAGCACGTCCACGACCGGCTCCGCGCGCGTCAAGCGCGGCCTCGCCGAGATGCTGAAGGGCGGCGTCATCATGGACGTCGTCACCCCCGAGCAGGCCCGCATCGCAGAGGACGCGGGCGCCGTCGCGGTCATGGCGCTCGAGCGCGTGCCCGCCGACATCCGCGCGCAGGGCGGCGTCGCCCGCATGTCCGACCCCGACCTCATCGACGCGATCAAGGCCGAGGTCTCGATCCCGGTGATGGCGAAGGCGCGCATCGGCCACTTCGTCGAGGCGCAGGTGCTCGAGGCGCTCGAGGTCGACTACATCGACGAGTCGGAGGTGCTGAGCCCCGCCGACTACGTCAACCACATCGACAAGTGGCCCTTCACGGTGCCGTTCGTGTGCGGCGCGACCAACCTCGGCGAGGCGCTCCGCCGCATCACCGAGGGCGCGGCGATGATCCGCTCGAAGGGCGAGGCCGGCACGGGCGACGTCTCGGAGGCGACCAAGCACATCCGCACCATCAAGGGCGAGATCCGCCGGCTGCAGGGCCTGTCGAAGGACGAGCTCTACGTCGCGGCGAAGGAGCTGCAGGCGCCGTTCGACCTCGTCGCCGAGGTCGCCGAGCGCGGCTCGCTCCCGGTCGTGCTCTTCACGGCCGGCGGCGTCGCGACGCCCGCCGACGCGGCGATGATGATGCAGCTCGGCGCCGACGGCGTCTTCGTCGGCTCCGGCATCTTCAAGTCGGGCAGCCCCGAGCGTCGCGCGGCCGCGATCGTGAAGGCGACCGCCGCGTTCGACGACCCCAAGGCGATCGCGGATGCGTCGCGGGGCCTCGGCGAGGCGATGGTCGGCATCAACGTGGCCGACCTCCCCGCGCCGCACCGGCTCGCCGAGCGCGGCTGGTGACGACCGGCGCGCCGCGCGTCGGCGTGCTCGCCCTCCAGGGCGACGTCCGCGAGCACGCGGCGATGCTCGAGTCGCTCGGCGCCGAGGTGTCGCTCGTGCGCTCGCCCGCGCAGCTCGCGGCCGTCGACGGCCTCGTGCTGCCCGGCGGCGAGTCGAGCGTCATCGACAAGCTCGCGCGGCAGCTCGACGTGCGCGAGCCGATCCGCGAGCGGATCGCGGCGGGCATGCCCGTGCTCGGCACGTGCGCGGGCCTCATCCTGCTCGCCGAGCGCATCCTCGACGGGCTGCCGACGCAGCTGCCCTTCGGCGGCCTCGACGTCGACGTGCGGCGCAACGCCTTCGGCAGCCAAGTGGACTCGTTCGACACGGAGCTCGACGTGCCCGCGCTCGGCGACGAGCCCGTGCACGCGACCTTCATCCGCGCGCCCGTCGTCGAGCGCGTCGGCGAGGGCGTCGAGGTGCTCGCGGCCGTGGGCGAGCGGATCGTCGCGGTCGAGCAAGGCACCGTGACCGGCATCGCCTTCCACCCGGAGGTCGGCGGCGAGCCTCGCTTCCACCGGCGCTTCCTCGATCGCGTGGAGCGTGTCAGCCGTGCGTGATCGGATGCGCCGGTGACCGTCACCGAGCTCGAGGCACCCGCGCGCGGCCTCGCCCGCTTGCCGTGGCAAGCGCTGTGGATCTCGCTCGCCCTCATCTGGGGCTCGTCGTTCCTGCTCATGAAGCTCGGCCTCGACGCGCTCCACCCGATGCAGATCGCGACGCTGCGCATCGGCGTCGCCGCGATCACGCTCGTGCTCCTCGCGCTCGCGATGCGCGTGCGGCTGCCGAGCGATGCGCGCACGTGGGCGCTGCTCGCGGTGTGCTCGTTCTTCCTCACCGCGCTGCCGTTCACGCTCTTCGTCGTCGCCGAGACGCGCATCTCGTCGGGCCTCACGGGGCTCGCGAACGCCGCGACGCCGATCGCGACGGTGCTCTTCGCGCTCCTGCTGCTGCCGAGCGACCGGCTGACGCCGCGGAAGCTCGGCGCGGTGCTGCTCGGGCTCGTCGGCGTCGTGCTCATCGCCCAGCCCTGGACGGCGCACTCGGGGCCCGACATCGTCGGCTTCCTCATCGCGGTCGGCGGCGCCGCGTCCTACGGCGTCGGGTGGACGCTCAACCGGCGCCTCCTCGCGCACCGCGAGGTGCCCGGCATCGCGCACCCGACCGCGCTCATGGTGACCGGGCTGCCGATGGTGCTCGTCGCGCTGCTCGCCTGGAGCGCCCTCGAGGGCTGGTCGCCGATCGGCTCGCACGCCCCCGGGGCGCTGCCGCTCGCGCTCGTCGCGACGCTCGCGCTCGGCGTGCTCGGCACCGGGCTCGCCTACGTGCTGCAGTTCGAGGTCGTGCGCGCCGTCGGCCCGACCGTCGCCGCGACCGTGACCTACCTCATCCCGGTCGTCGCGGTCGCACTCGGCGTGCTCGTGCTCGGCGAGCGGCTCGGCGTCTGGGAGCTCGTGGGCGCCGCGGTCGTGATCGGCGCCGGCGTGCTCGTCGGGCAGCGACCGAGGGCGCGAGCCGCGACGCGATGAGACCGGGCGCATGGTTCGATCGAGCCGTGCAGCTCTACTCCAGCCGTCCCTCCGCCGCGCTCTGGCAGGTCGTCGCCGACCTCACCGCCGTGGCGACCATCGTGGTCGCCGTCTGGGTCTCGCAGCAGGTGGCACGCGCCATCCGCTCGCTCGGGGGCTTCGGCAGGCAGATCGAGGATGCGGGGAGCGGCTTCTCGACGACCCTGACGGACGCGGGGACGGCGCTCGAGCAGGTGCCGTTCGTCGGCGAGGGGATCGCGGCGCCGTTCCGCGATGCCTCCGGCTCGGCCGACGAGCTCGCGGCGGCGGGCGTCGCGCTCTCGAGCGGCGTCGAGGCGCTCGCTGCCGCGGTCGGCATGGCGCTGTGGCTGCTGCCGACCCTGCTCGTCGTGCTCATCTGGCTCGTGCCGCGCTTGCGGTTCGTCTTCCGCGCCCGCTCGAGCCGCCGGCTCGCGGCGACGCGGGCCGGTCGCGACCTGCTCGCGATGCGCGCGATCGTCGGGCAGCCGACCTCGCGGCTGCTGCGGGCGGTCGACGACCCCGTCGCGGCGCTGCGGGCGGGCGACGAGGCCGCGCTCGGCGCGCTCGCGGCGCTCGAGCTGCGCAGCGCGGGGGTGCGGGCCCCCGCCGCTTGAGGGACTCGCCGCGGATCCCGGGGCCCGGGACGGGCCCCGGCGCCGGCGTCGCGGTCGAGGCCCGAAAGGGCCTCGACTCCAAGCTCCAGCGCGCAGTCGTAGGATGGACACCCCCTCCCGCGATCAGGAAGCAGCATGTCCGGACACTCCAAGTGGGCCACGACCAAGCACAAGAAGGCCGTCATCGACGCCCGCCGCGCCAAGTCGTTCGCGAAGCTCATCAAGAACATCGAGGTCGCCGCGAAGATCGGCGGCGCCGACCTCTCGGGCAACCCGACGCTCGTCGACGCCGTGCAGAAGGCGAAGAAGACGAGCGTCCCGAACGACAACATCGACCGCGCGATCAAGCGCGGAGCGGGCCTCACGGGCGAGTCGGTCGAGTACACGACCATCATGTACGAGGGCTACGCGAGCGGCGGCGTCGCGCTCATGATCGAGTGCCTCACCGACAACAAGAACCGCGCTGCCGCCGAGGTGCGCGTCGCGATGAGCCGCAACGGCGGCACGATGGCCGACCCGGGATCCGTCGCCTACAACTTCACCCGCAAGGGCGTCGTCTCGATCGAGAAGACCGACGGCGTCGACGAGGACGCGATCCTCGAGGCCGTGCTCGACGCTGGCGCCGAGGAGGTCGTCGACCAGGGCGGCGGCTTCGAGGTGCTCTCCGAGCCGAGCGACCTCGTGCAGGTGCGCACGGCGCTGCAGGACGCGGGCATCGACTACGACTCGGCCGAGGCCGAGTTCGTGCCGAACCTCAAGGTCGAGGTCGACCTCGAGACCGCGCGCAAGGTGCTGCGGCTCGTCGACGCGCTCGACGAGCTCGACGACGTGCAGAGCATCTACGCCAACTACGACATCCCGGCCGAGGTGCAGGCGCAGCTCGACGAGGAGGAGTAGGGCGTGCGCCCCGGCACCGTGCGCGTGCTCGGGGTCGACCCCGGCCTGACGCGCTGCGGCGTGGGCGTCGTCGACGTCGAGCGGCGCACGCCGACGCTCGTGCACGTCGAGGTCGTGCGCTCGAGCGCCGACGAGGCGATCGAGCAGCGGTTGCTGCGCATCGCGCGCGGCGTCGAGGCGGCGATCGACGAGCACCGCCCCGATGCGATCGCGCTCGAGCGCGTGTTCGCGCAGGCGAACCTCCGCAGCGTCATGGGCGTCGCGCAGATCTCGGGCGTCGTGCTGCGGGCAGCCGCCGAGCGCGGGATCCCCATCTCGCTGCTCACGCCGACCGAGGTCAAGTCATCCGTGACGGGCTACGGCGCGGCCGACAAGCGTCAGGTGGGGGAGATGGTGCGGCGGCTGCTGCGGCTCGACGTCGCCCCGAAGCCGGCGGACGCGGCGGATGCGCTCGCGATCGCGATCGCGGAGGGCTGGCGCGCGCGTGTGCGCGCGAGCGGGATGCCGAGCGGCTCGGCGACCCCGGCGCAGCGCGCGTGGGCCGCGGCCGAGGCGCGCGCTCGTCGCTAGCGCTGGCGCAGGCCCCGACGGCCGATCTCGACGGCGATGAGCACGACGAGGCAGAAGGCCAGCAGGCCGACGGTGAAGACGATGCCCTCGAAGCCCACGAACTGCGCCGAGGAGCCCATGAGCACGAACGACCCGATCATGACGATCATGAGCAGCAGGAACAGGATGTAGCGCATGGGATCTCTCGGGTCGGGACCGGCAACGGGCGGTGCAAGGCTATCAGCGCGCGGCGCGGCCGACGGTGCCGCGCGAGCGGCCCGGCATAGGCTGATCGGGTGATCTCCTCCCTCGACGGCACCGTGCTCGCTGCCCGCGGCCAGCGCCTCGTCGTCGGGGTCGGCGGCGTCGGCCTCGCGGTCGCGGTCACCCCGCAGGCGTCGCTCGCCGCGCGCGTCGGCGCGCCGGTCTCGCTCCGCACGCACCTCGTCGTGCGCGACGACGAGCTCTCGCTCTACGGCTTCGAGACCGAGGCGGAGCTCGAGGCGTTCGAGCTGCTCATCGCCGTCTCGGGCGTCGGGCCGAAGTCGGCGCTCGGCGTGCTCGCGCACCTCTCTCCCGACGAGCTCGCGCGAGCCGTCGCGGGGGAGGACGAGAAGGCGTTCAAGGCCGTGAGCGGCATCGGTCCGAAGACGGCGAAGCTCATCATCCTGCAGCTCACGGGCAAGCTCGCGCCGCCGGCCGCGCCGCAGCCGGTCGCACCCGGGGCGGACGCGCGGGCTGACGTGCTCACGGCCCTCACGGGGCTGGGATGGCCCGAGCGCACCGCTGCCGACGCCATCGAGCGCGCGGCGGTCGCGGCGCCCGAGGCCGCCGCGTCGACCGGCTCGCTGCTGCGCGCCTCGCTCGCGATCCTCGGTCCGGGAGCGCGTCCGTGACCGATCCGCTCACCGATCCCGCCGCGACGCCGGACGAGCTCGCCTTCGAGGGTGCGCTGCGGCCCACGAGCCTCGCCGAGTTCGTCGGCCAGCCCAAGGTGCGCGGGCAGCTCGAGGTGCTGCTGCAGGCCGCGCGGCTGCAGGATCGCACGCCCGACCACATCCTGCTCGCCGGCCCTCCCGGGCTCGGCAAGACGACCCTCGCCACGATCATCGGCGCCGAGACCGGCCGGCCGATCCGCTACTCGTCCGGCCCCGCCATCCAGCACGCCGGCGACCTCGCAGCGGTGCTCTCGGCGCTCGTGCCAGGCGAGGTGCTCTTCGTCGACGAGATCCACCGCATGGCGCGCTCCGCCGAGGAGATGCTGTACCTCGCGATGGAGGACTTCCGCATCGACATCATGGTCGGCAAGGGCGCCGGCGCCGCCTCGATCCCGCTCGAGCTCGCGCCGTTCACGCTCGTCGGGGCGACGACGCGCTCGGGCATGCTGCCCGCGCCGCTCCGCGACCGCTTCGGGTTCACCGCGCACCTCGAGTTCTACGAGCCCGACGACCTCGAGCGCGTGCTCGCCCGCTCGGCGCGGCTGCTCGATGTCGACATCGAGCGCGCCGCGCTCGCCGAGCTCGCGCGCCGCTCGCGCGGCACGCCCCGCATCGCCAACCGGCTCCTGCGGCGCGTGCGCGACTGGCTGCTCGTGCACGCCGGCTCGAGCGACCTCGACGGCGTGCGCGCGGCCCTCGAGCTCTACGACGTCGACGAGGCGGGGCTCGACCGCATCGACCGCGCCGTGCTGCACGCGATCGCGCACCGCTTCCGCGGCGGGCCCGTCGGGCTGTCGACGCTCGCGGCGGCGATCGGCGAGGAGACCGACACGATCGAGTCGGTCGTCGAGCCCTTCCTCGTGCGCGAGGGCCTCATCGGCCGCACCCCCCGCGGCCGCGTCGCGACGCTCGCGGGCATGCGGCACGCGGGCGCTCAGCATCTGGACGGGACGCTCGACGGGGTATGATGGGCCCTTGGTCGAGCGCGCAGCCGCGCCCGGCGAACCATCCCGAGAGGTCCCTTCACGACGATGCTGTTCCTGCAGACGACGCCCGCCGCCCAGACCGGGTTTGCCCTCGACCCGCTCACCATCATCATGCTCCTCGTCCTCGCGGCGATGATCTTCTTCATGTTCCGGAGCAACAAGAAGCGCAAGGCGCAGGCTGAGGAGCTCCAGTCGAAGATGGTGCCCGGCTCCGAGGTCATGACGAACTTCGGCCTGTTCGGCGAGCTGCGCTCGATCGACGAGGAGCGCAACGAGGCCTTCATCGAGATCTCGCCCGGCACGATCGTGCGCGTGCACCGCCAGACGCTCGCCCGCGTGGTCGACGACCACGTCGAGGAGACCTCGGAGAGCTCGATCGACGACGCCGGCGACGCCGGCGAGCCGCGCGACCGCGCCTGATCAGTGGCGAAGGCTCGATCGAAGGGGGCGCGCGCCCTCATCTGGCTCGTGGTGCTCATCGCGGGCCTCATCGGGGTCAACTTCGGCGCCGTGCAGTGGGGCGGCGGCTCCTGGAGCCCGGAGCTCGCGCTCGACCTCGAGGGCGGCACGCAGATCGTGCTCGAGCCCGTCGTCGCCGAGGGCGCGTCCGTCTCGCAGGAGCAGCTCGACCAGGCCGTGGCGATCATCCGCCAGCGCGTCGACGCCTCCGGCGTCTCCGAGGCCGAGATCACCACCCAGGGCGGCCGCAACATCGTCGTCGCCCTCCCGGGTGAGCCCGACGCCGCGACGATGCAGCGAATCCAGGCGAGCGCGAAGATGGAGTTCCGACCGGTGCTCGCCTCCGCGCCGGCGAACGCGCCCGGCGCGACGCCCGCGCCCGCCGAGACCCCCGCGCCGAGCGAGCCGACCGTGACGCCCGAGACCGCGTGGGACCAGGCGTGGATCACGCCGGAGCTGTTCTCCGAGTTCGAGGCGTTCCAGTGCGCCGACGTCGACACGACGACGATCGCGCCCGCCGATCAGCCCTTCATCACGTGCTCCACCGACGGCTCCGCGCGCTTCATCCTGGGGCCCGTGACGGTCGAGGGCGCCGACATCGCCGACGCGCAGGTCTCGGCCGCGACGAACTCGCAGGGCCAGGCGACCGGCGGCTGGGCCGTCAACCTCGAGCTCGACGGCGAGGGCCCCGCAGGCTTCGAGGCCACGACGCGCGGCATCACGAACCTGCCCGAGCCGCAGAACCAGTTCGCGGTCGTGCTCGACCAGACCGTGCTGATGCCGATCACGTCGAACGTCATCATCACCGACGGCAACGCGCAGATCACGGGCGGGTTCACGCAGGAGGCGGCGCAGAGCCTCGCCGACCAGCTGCGCTTCGGCGCCCTGCCGATCGGCTTCCAGGTGCAGTCGAACGAGACCATCTCGGCGACGCTCGGCGCCGACCAGCTGCGCGCGGGCCTGCTCGCGGGCCTCATCGGCCTCGTGCTCGTCGTCGTCTACTCGGTCTTCCAGTACCGCGCGCTCGGGCTCGTGGTCGTGCTCTCGCTCGTCATCGCGGCGGTGCTCACCTACCTCGTCGTGACGTTCCTCTCGAGCACCGAGGGCTACCGGCTCTCGCTCGCGGGCATCGCGGGACTCGTGATCTCGATCGGCATCACCGCCGACTCGTTCATCGTGTACTTCGAGCGGATCCGCGACGAGCTGCGCGAGGGCAAGCACCTCTCGAGCGCGCTCGAGACGGGCTGGAAGCGCGCCTTCCGGACGATCCTGGTCTCGGATGCGGTGAGCTTCCTCGCCGCCGTGATCCTGTTCCTGCTCTCGGTCGGCAACGTGCGCGGCTTCGCCTACACGCTCGGCATCACGACGTTCATCGACATCGTGGTCGTCGCGCTGTTCACGCATCCGCTGCTGCGACTGCTCTCGCGCACGCGCTTCTTCTCGCAGGGTCACCGGCTCTCGGGCCTCGACCCGCAAGCGCTCGGCGCCGTGTACCGCGGCCGCGCGAAGTTCCGCGAGCCCGTGGCCGCCGGCAAGGGCGTGCGTTCGGCCGCTGAGGCGCAGCGCCGCCAGACGATCGCCGAGCGGAAGGCCGCCATGGCCGACGCGACGGCCAAGGAGGACTGATGGCTTCGCTCACCACGATCGGCAACGAGCTCTACACGGGCGAGCGATCGCTCCCGGTCGTCGGCAAGCGCAAGCTCTGGATGGCCATCGCCGTCGGCGTGCTCATCCTGCTCGCGCTCGGCACCGTGATCCGCGGCGGCTTCGTCTTCGGCATCGAGTTCACCGGCGGCAGCGAGTTCCGCGTCACGGGCCTCTCCTCCGCGTCCGCCGAGGGGGCCGACGAAGCGGTCGAGTCGGTCGCGCCGGACGCCGAGGCGCGCGCCGTCACCCTCGGCTCCGACACCGTGCGGGTGCAGACCGACGCCGTGACCGAGGAGCAGGCGGCCGAGATGCGCGCAGCGCTCGCCGACCTCTACGGCGTCGAGAGCGGCGAGGTCGCGTTCTCCTTCATCGGCCCGTCGTGGGGCGCCGACGTCTCGCAGCAAGCGCTCCGCGCGCTCGTCGTCTTCCTCGTGCTCGTCTCGATCGTGCTCGCCGTCTACTTCCGCACCTGGAAGATGGCCGTCGCGGCGCTCGCCTCGCTCGCGTTCGACCTGCTCGTGACCGCGGGCGTCTACGGCATCGTCGGCTTCGAGGTGACGCCGGCCGCCGTGATCGGATTCCTGACGATCCTCGGCTACTCGCTCTACGACACGGTCGTCGTGTTCGACAAGGTGCGCGAGAACACCGCGCCCGGCACGAGCGGCGGGCTGCTCGACAACATCAACCTCGCGGTCAACCAGACGATCGTGCGATCGATCAACACCTCGATCGTCGCGACGCTGCCCATCGCGTCGGTGCTCTTCATCGGCGCGCTGCTGCTGGGCGCCGGCACGCTGCGCGACATCTCGCTCGCGCTGTTCATCGGCACGATCGTCGGCACCTGGTCGTCGATCTTCGTCGCCGCTCCCGTCTACGCGCAGCTGCGGCAGGGCGACACCATCGCCGAGGCGAAGGCCAAGCCCGCGGCGAGCGAGCGCGGGGCGGTCGTCTAGCAGGAAGGGGGAGGGCGATGAGCGACACCCAGCAGTCCTCGGGCGGCTTCCGCACGCTCCTGCCCTTCCTCTTCTCGCGCTCGCACCGCGCGGGCGCCGTCGACGAGCTCATCCGCACGGTCAAGGCGCAGCACCCCAAGGCCGACACGGGCCTCATCCAGCGCGCGTACATCGTCGCCGAGGAGGCGCACCGCAGCCAGTACCGCAAGTCGGGCGAGCCCTACATCACCCACCCCGTCGCGGTCGCGCAGATCCTCGCCGACCTCGGCATCGGCGCGATCACGGTCGCCGCGGCGCTCCTGCACGACACGGTCGAGGACACGACCTACACGCTCGAGCAGTGCCGCGCCGACTTCGGCGACGAGATCGCGATGCTCGTCGACGGCGTCACGAAGCTCGACAAGCTCAAGTACGGCGAGTCGGCGCAAGCCGAGACCGTGCGCAAGATGGTCGTCGCGATGTCGAAGGACATCCGCGTGCTCGTCATCAAGCTCGCCGACCGCCTCCACAACGCCCGCACGTGGGGCTTCGTCTCGGACGAGTCGGCGCAGCGGAAGGCGCGCGAGACGATCGAGATCTACGCGCCGCTCGCGCACCGGCTCGGCATCCAGACGATCAAGGTCGAGCTCGAGGACCTCTCGTTCGCGGTGCTGCAGCCGAAGGTCTACCTCGAGATCAAGAACCTCGTCGAGGCTCGCGCGCCCGAGCGCGAGCGCTACCTCGACGAGGTCGTCGCCGGCCTCACGGAGGACATGCGGGCCCAGAAGATCCGCGGTCGCATCGCGGGCCGGCCGAAGCAGTACTACTCGATCTACAACAAGATGCGGCTGCGCGGGCACGACTTCGCCGACATCTACGACCTCGTGGGCGTGCGCGTCATCGTGCCGACCGTGCGCGACTGCTACGCGGTGCTCGGCGCGATCCACGCGCGCTGGCAGCCCATGCCGGGCCGGCTGAAGGACTACATCGCCACCCCGAAGTTCAACCTCTACCAGTCGCTCCACACGACCGTCATCGGCCCGCGCGGCCACCACGTCGAGATCCAGATCCGCACCGAGGAGATGCACCGCCGCGCCGAGTACGGCGTCGCCGCGCACTGGAAGTACAAGCAGGGCGGCGGCGCGATGTCGCCGACGGACATGGCGTGGCTGCAGCACATCAACGACTGGCAGGAGGAGACGACCGATCCCGGCGAGTTCCTCGAGTCGCTGCGCTTCGAGATCGGCGCGAAGGAGCTCTACGTCTTCACCCCGAAGGGCAAGGTCATCGGCCTGCCCGCGGGCGCGACACCCGTCGACTTCGCCTACGCCGTGCACACCGAGGTCGGCCACCGCACGATGGGCGCGAAGGTCAACGGCCGGCTCGTGCCGCTCGACACGAAGCTCGCGACGGGCGACGTCGTCGAGGTGCTCACGTCGAAGAGTCCCGACGCGGGCCCGAGCCAGGACTGGCAGGGCTTCGTGACCTCGCAGCGCGCGCGCAGCAAGATCCGCCAGTGGTTCCAGCGCGAGCGGCGCGACGAGGCGGTCGAGGTCGGCAAGGAGGCGATCGCGAAGGCGATGCGCCGCCACGACCTGCCGCTGCAGAAGCTCATGGGGCGGGATGCGTTCGCGCAAGTGGCCGCGCAGCTCAAGTACGACGACGTCACGGGACTCTACGCGGCCGTCGGCGAGGGCCAGGTCTCGACCCAGTCGGTGCTCGAGAAGGTCGTCGCGGCGGTGCGGGCGGAGGAGTCGGCCGACGAGGACGACCAGCCCGTCCCGATCCTGCCGACGCGCGCGCCGCGGCCCGCCTCGAGCGCCTCAGGCGTGCTCGTGCGCGGCGCCGACGACATCCTCGTGAAGCTCTCGAAGTGCTGTGCCCCGGTGCCGGGCGACGACATCGTCGGCTTCGTCACGCGCGGCCAGGGCGTGAGCGTGCACCAGCGCTCGTGCCCGAACGTGCAGGGGCTGCTGCAGGAGCCCGAGCGCATGATCGAGGTCGAGTGGGCCGCTGCCTCGAAGGGCCTGTTCCTCGTGAACACGCAGGTCGAGGCGCTCGATCGCTCTGGCCTGCTGAGCGACATCACGCGCGTGCTGAGCGAGCACCACGTCAACATCCTCTCGGCGAGCGTGCACACCGGCACCGACGCCCTGGCCATCAGCCGCTTCGCGTTCGAGATGGGCGACGTCACGCACCTCGACAGCGTGCTGAACGCCGTCCGCCGCATCGACGGCGTCTACGACGTCTACCGCATCACGACCGGCTGAGCGCGCTCACGCCATCGCGCGGGTCTCGGCGTCGAGCACCTCGGGCGAGAGGGCGTGCTCGATCGCGAGCGCGACCGCGCCCCGCACGGCCGCATCCGCCTGGGTCGTGCTCGCCGCGATCCGCAAGTGCTCGGTCGCGAGCGGGAGCGACCGCCGGTAGACGACCTCGCTGATGCCCGCGAGCAGGTCCTCGCCCGCGCCCGAGAGCCGCCCGCCGATGACGATGACGGATGGGTTGACGAGGTTCACGAGCATCGCGAGCACCTCGCCGAGATCGCGTCCCGCTTGCCGCAGCGCCCGCGCCGCCTCGGCGGAGCCGAGCCTCGCGAGCGCGACGACGTCGCCGGTGCCCTCGACCGCGAGCCCCTGCTCGCGGAGCGCCGCCGCGATCGCGGGGCCCGCGGCGACCGCCTCGAGGCAGCCCTCGTTGCCGCAGCGGCACGGCGCGCTCGAGCCCGGCACGCGCACGTGCCCGAGGTCACCCGCCGTGCCCTGCGCGCCGCGCTGCAGCCGGCCGCCCGAGATGATGCCCGCGCCGATGCCCGTCGCGACCTTCACGAGCACGAAGTCGTCGGTCTCGGGCCACGCGGTGCGCTGCTCGCCGAGGGCCATGATGTTCACGTCGTTGTCGACGAGCACGGGGCAGCCGAGCCGCTCGCGCACGTAGCCCGCGACGTCGAAGCGGTGCCAGCCCGGCATGATGGGCGGGCTGATCGGCCTGCCCGTCGCGTGCTCGACGGGCCCGGGGAGGCCGATGCCGAGCGCGACGACCTCGCCCGGATCGCGGCCGTGCTCGTCGACGAGCCGCCGGACGGCCTCGACGATCCAGCCGAGCACCGCCTCGGGGCCCTCGGCGACGTCGAGGTCGGCGCGCGCGTCGCCGAGCGGGGTGCCGGCGAGGTCGGCGAGCTCGACGAGCACGTGCGTCGCGCCGACGTCGACGCCGACGACGAGCCGAGCTGCGGGGTTGAGCGCGAAGAGCGACGCCGGCCGACCGCCGGTCGAGGCGGCGTCGCCGACTGGGGCGACGTAGCCGAGCCGCGTGAGCGCGTCGATGTGCGCGGCGACGGAGGAGCGCGCGACGCCCGCCGTGCGGGCGAGCTCCGCGCGAGTGCGGGGGCGGCCGTCGCGCAGCAGGTCGAACAGCTCGCTCGTGCGCATGAGTGCAGTGAAGCACATCCCGGGGCTTACGACACGATCGAGACGACTTTCGTCGGCTGCTCGACAAAAGTGCGGATGCGTGCCACAGTGTCGGCGTGGACGAAGAAGTCATGGCCGCTCCGGCGAAGACCGGGGAGCCGGTGCTGCGCGCGAGCGGCATCGTGCAGTCGTTCCTCGGCACGACCGTGCTGCACGGCGTCGGCATCGAGCTGCGGGCCGGCGAGGTGCACGGGCTCGTCGGGGAGAACGGCGCGGGCAAGTCGACGCTCATGAAGATCATCGCGGGCGCCCACCACCCCGATGAGGGCACGCTCGAGCTGCACGGCGAGCGCGTGGCCTTCTCGTCGCCGCTGCAGGCGCAGCGCGCGGGCATCGCGACGGTCTACCAGGAGTTCAACCTGCTCGTCGACCGCTCGATCGCCGAGAACGTCTGGCTCGGCCGCGAGCCGCGCCGGGGACCGCTCGTCGACCGCGCCCGCATGCTGCGCGAGACGCGCGAGCTGCTCGCGAGCATCGGCGTGCCCGACCTCGACCCCGCGCTGCCGGTGCGGCAGCTCTCGGTCGCCGAGCAGCAGATCGTCGAGATCGCGAAGGCCGTGAGCCTCGACGCGAGGGTCATCTCGATGGACGAGCCGACGGCCGCCCTCGCCGACCACGAGGTGTCGCTGCTCTACCGCATCGTCGAGGCGCTCACCGCGCGCGGCATCGCGATCCTCTACGTCTCCCACCGCTTGCGCGAGGTCTTCGACCTCTGCTCGACCATCACCGTGCTCAAGGACGGCCGCCACGCCGGCACCTACCCGGCCGCGGAGCTCGACGAGCGCGGCCTCGTTCGCCTGATGGTGGGCCGCGAGCTCTCCGCCTTCTTCCCCGACCGCGCGCCGGACGCCGTGCCGGGCGAGATCGCCCTCGCGCTCGAGGCGGCCGGGAACGGCTTCGTCGACGACATCTCGCTCGAGGTGCGCGCCGGCGAGATCGTCGGGCTCGCGGGCCTGCAGGGCGCCGGTCGCACCGAGCTGCTCGCCGCGATCTTCGGCGCCGACCCCTTCACGCGCGGCTCGATGCGCGTCGGCGACGAGGTGCTCCGGCCCCGCTCGCCGCGGCACGGCGTGCGCGCCGGCCTCGCGCTCATCACCGAGGATCGGAAGGGCCAGGGCCTCTCGCTCAGCCTCACCGTCGCGCAGAACGCGCTCGGTGTCGTGCGCGCGGTCTTCCCGAGCCGCACCGCCGCGGCACGGGCCGAGCTCCCCTCGACGCTCGAGGAGCTCGGGCTCGTCGCTCGCGGCCTCGACCAGGAGGTGCAGTTCCTCTCGGGCGGCAACCAGCAGAAGGTCGTGCTCGCGCGCTGGCTCGCGGTCGCGCCGCGCGTCGTGCTCATGGACGAGCCGACCCGCGGCATCGACGTCGGAGCCAAGTTCGGCGTCTACGAGGTCATGCGGCGCCTCACGAGCGCGGGCGTCGCGATCCTCATGGCCTCGAGCGAGCTGCCCGAGGTGCTCGGCATGAGCGACCGCGTGCTCGTCATGCGCGACGGGCGGCTCGTCGGCGAGCTGCCGCCCTCGGCGAGCGAGGAGGACGTCCTCGCGCTCGCCGCCGGCGCCGAGGGCGCGGAGGCCGCCGCGTGAGCGCCGTCGTGGGAGCGCGGCCCGTGCGGCGTCGGCGGCTGTCGACGACCGCGATCGTCTTCATCGTGCTCGCCGCGGTGCTCGTGCTGAGCGCCGTGCTCGTCACCGCAGCGGGGAAGCCCTTCTTCACCGCCGGGAACCTCGCCGCCGTGCTGACCCTCATGTCGATCCTCGGCTTCGTCGCGATCGGCCAGACGCTCGTGATCATCGCGGGCAGCCTCGACCTGTCCGTCCCCTACGTCGTGAGCACCGCATCCATCATCGGCGCGGGCGTCATGGCGCAGGGCCCCGCCGGCATCGTGCCGGGCGTGCTCGCCGCGCTCGCCGTGTCGGCCGCGATCGGCACGGTCAACGGCCTCATCGTCACGGGCCTCCGCGTGCACGGCTTCATCGCGACGCTCGGCGTCGGCCTCATCATCTCGGGCTGGCTCGGCACGAGCTTCCAGGGCTCCTTCGGCTCCGCGCCGCCGGAGTTCCGGGTGATCGGCGCGACGCTCGTCGCCGGCATCCCACTCTCGACGATCATCATGCTCGCGTGCGCGGCCCTCGCCGCGCTGCTGCTGCACCGCACTCGGCTCGGTCACCACCTCTACGCCGTCGGCGGCAGCGCGAGCGTCGCGCGGCTCTCCGGCGTGCGCACGAAGGTGCCCGTCGTGGTGGCGCACGCGCTGTGCTCGATGCTCGCCGGGCTCGCGGGACTGCTCCTCCTCGCGCGCACCTCGGTCGGCAGCCCGACGATCGGCTCGCAGGGCGGCTACGACCTCATGTCGATCGCCGCGGTCGTGCTCGGCGGCACGCTGCTCGCGGGCGGCGTCGGCAGCGTCCTCGGCACGATCGGCGGCGTCGCGATCTTCGCGGTGCTCGACAACGTCATGAGCGTGCTCGAGGTCAACCCGTTCCTCAAGGACTTCATCCGCGGCTCGGTCATCGTGCTCGCCGTCGCGCTCTACGCGTGGCGGAGCGTGCAGCGGAGACCCCCGCGGTTCCGGCTGGGGAAGGAGGCGGCCCCGTGATCGCCACCGCGCAGCGCTCGCTCGGCCAGCGCTTCCTCACCGGGCTCGCGACCCCGAGCGGCGCCGTCTTCGTGCTGCTCGTCGTGCTGCTCATCGGCGTGATCGTCACGAACCCCAACTTCGCCGAGCCCGGCCAGCTCGTGCGCTTCCTCTCCCGGACCGCCCCCATCGCGATCGCCGCGATCGGGCAGTTCTTCGTCATCGTGTCGGGGGAGTTCGACCTCTCGATGGGCGCGGTGATCGCGACCCAAGTCGTGATCGCGGGCAACGTCATCGGGCAGGACGAGGCGATGATCCTGCCGGGCATCGCGCTCATGCTCGTGGTCGGCGTCGTGGTCGGCGTCGTCAACGGGCTGCTCACGACGGTCGCGAAGGTGCCGAGCTTCATCGTCACGCTCGGCATGATGCTCGCCCTCTACGGGTTCGTGCGCTTCCTCACCGGCGGCGCCGCGACCGGCAACCCGGTCGACAGCTTCCGGCAGATCGGCCGCGGCGCGCTCTTCGGCGTCGTGCCCTACCCCGTGCTCATCCTGCTCGCCGTCGGCCTCGTCGCGTGGCTCGTCATGCGCGCGCCGTTCGGCCAGACGCTGCTCGCGGTCGGCGACAACCCCGTCACGGCGCGCCTCGCCGGCACGCGGCTCGTGCTCGTCAAGACCTCGGCGTTCGTGCTCTCGTCGCTCGCGGCGACCGTCGCCGGCATCCTGCTCGTCGGCTACGCGGGCGTCCACCCGAGCGTCGGGCAGGGCTACGAGTTCCAGGCGATCACCGCGGTCGTGCTCGGCGGCGCCGTGCTCGGCGGCGGGCGGGGCTGGGTGCTCTCGGCCGCGGCCGGCGCGATCTCGCTCGAGCTGCTCTTCACGCTCCTCAACATCGCCGGCATCGACGCGACCTGGCGACCGACCGTGCAGGGCGCGATCATCATCGCCGCTGTCGCGCTCGGCGCCGTCGCGTGGCGCTCGGCCCGGAAGCCCAAGGCATCCCCTCCCGCCGACGCACCCGGCCCGGCGGGCACCACCACCACCATCACCCCGACCACCACCACCACACGATCAGGAGAACGATGATGCGCAAGCGCAGGATGGGCCTCGCTGTCGCGGCCCTCGCGGCAGCGACGATGCTCGCCGCATGCAGCACCGATGGGAGCGTCAGCCCCTCGGCGACCGGCGACGCGAGCGCGCCGCCGCCCGCCGAGACCCAGGCCTCCGGCAGCGAGTGGTTCGACCAGGCTGTCTACGACGAGCAGTTCGAGCAGCGCTCGGCGACGTTCGAGGGCGACCCCGAGACCCCGTGGCTGCAGTACATCGACGGCCCCATGACCGACACCGCCGAGTGGGCCACCGACGAGCCGATGCGCGCGTGCTTCGCCAACGCATCCATCTCGAACCCGTGGCGCCAGACGGGCTTCATCACGATGCAGCAGCAGCTCGCGGCGCTGCAGGAGTCGGGCGTCATCGAGTCGATGGAGGTGCGCGACGCCGGTGACGACGACAACACGCAGATCGCCGACATCGACTACTTCATCGCCCAGGGCGACTGCGACGTCTTCATCATCTCGCCGAACTCGACCGCGGCGCTCACGCCCGCCGTCGACCGCGCGTGCGAGACGGGCAAGCCCGTGATCGTCTTCGACCGCGGCGTCGACACCGACTGCGCGACGACGTTCATCCACCCCATCGGCGGCTACGCGTGGGGCATCGATACGGCCGAGTTCCTCATCGACAACCTCGAGCCCGGCTCGAACATCGTCGCGCTGCGCATCCTGCCCGGCGTCGACGTGCTCGAGCACCGCTGGGCGGCGGCCGAGCGGCTGCTGACCGAGGCCGGCATGACGGTCGACGACCACTTCACGGGTGCCGACCCGACGGAGATCAAGAGCATCATCACGGATGCGCTGTCGGCGGGCGAGGTGCACGGCATCTGGATGGACGCGGGTGACGGCGCGGTCGCGGCGATCGAGGCGTTCGAGGACGCCGGCGCCGAGCTGCCGGTCATGACGGGCGAGGACGAGATGAGCTTCCTCCGCGCGTGGGACGAGCGGGGTATGACGGCGCTCGCGCCGGTCTACTCCAACTTCCAGTGGCGCACGCCGCTGCTCGCGGTCGAGATGATCGCGAACGGCGAGCCGGTGCCGACGGAGTGGGTGCTGCCGCAGCAGCCGATCGAGGAGGGCGAGCGCGCCGACGCGCTCGCCGCCAACGAGGGGATGCCCGACGGGCACTACGCGCGCTTCGGCGGCGAGGACCTGCCCGGCTTCCCCGACGCCTGGCAGAACCGCTGATCGAGGGCCGGGACCCGCGCGAGCGGGTCCCGGCAACCATCCCACCGTCCCCGCGAGTCGGAAGGAGGGCGCGCGTGCGCCCGATCGGGATCAACACGTGGGTGTGGACGTCGCCGCTGCGCGACGCCGGCGCACCCGAGGCGATCGCCCGCATCGCCGACCTCGGCTTCGACGTCGTCGAGCTGCCCCTCGAGCGCGAGGGCGACCTGAGCGCCGAGGCGCTCGTGCCGCTGCTCGAGCTGCACGGGCTCGGCGCGAGCGTCGTCGGCGCGATGGGCCCCGGCCGCTCGCTCGTCGACGGCGACGAGGACGTCGTCGCGGCGACCCGCGCCTACCTCGCGACGTGCGTCGACCTCGCCGCGGGCATCGGCGCGGCGGCGGTGTGCGGACCCTTCACGGCAGAGACCGGC
This sequence comes from Agrococcus sp. TSP3-2-1, assembly GCF_049897585.1. Lineage (NCBI taxonomy): Bacteria > Bacillati > Actinomycetota > Actinomycetes > Micrococcales > Microbacteriaceae > Agrococcus > Agrococcus sp. TSP3-2-1. The sequence goes on along the minus strand of NZ_JAFCWN010000007.1, from coordinate 127,207 downwards.
CGCACGTCGCGCCAGGGCGCCGGCGAGCGCGCCGCGACGATCGAGCGGCTGCGGGCCGGGCTCGCGCCCGTCGTCGAGCACGCCGCCGCGCGCGGCGTGCGCATCGGCATCGAGCCCCTCAACCGCTACGAGACGAGCCTGCTCAACACCGTCGACCAGTCGCTCGAGGCGCTCGAGCCGCTGCTCGGCGAGCACCTCGGCCTCGCGCTCGACACCTACCACCTCGGCATCGAGGAGCGCTCGACGCCCGCCGCGATCCGCGCGGCGGGGGAGCACCTCGTGCACGTGCAGGTGTGCGGCAGCGACCGGGGCGCGCCCGGCGGTGACCAGACCGACTGGCCGGGGGTGCGCGACGCGCTCGACGCCGTCGGCTACGCCGGCCCGCTCGTCATCGAGAGCTTCACGGCCGAGAACGCGGCCATCGCGGTCGCCGCCTCGATCTGGCGGCCGCTCGCCCCCTCGCAGGACGACCTCGCGCGCGACGGCCTCGCGTTCCTCCGCCAGCTGGAGGCAGCGTGAGTGCCCCGCTCGGCGTCGCGGTGCTCGGCACCGCCTTCATGGGCCGCGCGCACTCGAGCGCGTGGCGCAACGTCGGCGCCGTCTTCCACGACGTGCCGGCCGTCGCGATGCGCGCCCTGGTCGGGTCGGATCCGGGGCGCACGCGCGCCGCCGCCGACGCGCTCGGCTGGGCCGACGCATCCACCGACTGGCGCAGCGTCGTCGAGCGCGACGACATCGACATCGTCGACGTCTGCACGCCCGGGCACCTGCACGCCGAGATGGCGATCGCGGCGCTCGAGGCGGGCAAGCACGTGCTCGTCGAGAAGCCGCTCGCGCTCGACCAGGCCGAGGCCGAGCGCATGGTCGCGGCCGCCGAGCACGCCTCCGGGCTCGCGATGCTCGGCTTCAACTACCGCCGCGTGCCCGCGCTCGCGCTCGCCCGCGCGCTCATCGCCGAGGGCCGCATCGGCGCGGTGCGCTCGATCCGCGCGGCCTACCTGCAGGACTGGCTCGTCGACCCCGACGCGCCCATGACGTGGCGGCTGCGCGCGGAGACCGCCGGGTCCGGCGCGCTCGGCGACCTCGGCTCGCACGTCATCGACCAGGTGCGCGCGCTCACGGGCGACGAGGTCGTCGGCGTGCGAGGCGCGCTGCGCACGTTCCAGCGCGAGCGGCCGGGCCCAACCGGCCCCGAGCGAGTGAGCGTCGACGACGCCGCGTGGGCGCTGCTCGACCTCGCGGGGGGCGCGACCGCGTCGCTCGATGTCTCGCGCGTCGCCGCGGGCCGCAAGAACGCGCTCGAGCTCGAGGTGCACGGCACCGACGGCGCGATCGGGTTCGGCCTCGAGCGGTTCAACGAGCTCACGGTCACGGAGGGCCGCGACGGCTGGCCGGCGCGCGTGCTCGTGACCGAGGCGCACCACCCGCTCCTCGAGGGCTGGTGGCCGCCAGGGCACGTGCTCGGCTGGGACAGCACCTTCACCGCGCAGGCCGCCGAGCTGCTGCGAGCGATCGCCGCGGGTGTGCAGCCCGAGCCGTCCTTCGCCGACGGCCTCGCCGTGCAGCGCGTGCTCGACGCCGTCGCCCGCAGCGATGCGGCAGGCGGTGCCAGGATCGAGCTGGGTCAGACCGACCCGGGCCATACCGACCGAGCGGAGACGACGCGATGACGCGACCCTTCACCCTGTTCACCGGCCAGTGGGCCGACCTGCCGTTCGAGGAGGTCGCGCGGCTCGCGGGCTCGTGGGGCTTCGACGGGCTCGAGATCGCCTGCTGGGGCGACCACCTCGACGCCTCCCGCTGGGATGATGCCGACTACGTCGCGGGCCGGCGCGAGATCCTCGAGCGCAACGGGCTCGCTGTGTGGGCGATCTCGAACCACCTGCACGGGCAAGCGGTGTGCGACGACCCGATCGACTTCCGCCACGAGGCGATCGTGCGCCCGCGCGTGTGGGGCGACGGCGACCCCGAGGGGGTGCGTCAGCGCGCCGCAGCCGAGCTCATGGACACCGCGCGGATGGCGCGCGCACTCGGCGTGCAGACCGTCGTCGGGTTCACCGGCTCGTCGATCTGGCAGTACGTCGCGCAGTTCCCGCCGGTGCCCGACGCCGTCATCGAGCGCGGCTACCAGGACTTCGCCGAGCGCTGGCACCCCATCCTCGACGTCTTCGAGGAGTGCGGCGTGCGCTTCGCGCACGAGGTGCACCCGAGCGAGATCGCGTACGACCACTGGTCGACGGCGCGCACGCTCGAGGCGATCGGGCACCGCGCATCCTTCGGTCTCAACTGGGACCCGAGCCACATGCTGTGGCAGGGGATCGACCCGGTCGCGTTCCTGTCGGACTTCGCCGACCGGATCCACCACGTCGACTGCAAGGACACGAGGATGCGGATGGGGGATGGGCGCAACGGCATCCTCTCGTCGCACCTCCCGTGGGGGCACCCGCGGCGCGGCTGGGACTTCGTCTCGGCGGGGCGCGGCGACGTGCCGTGGGGCGACGCGTTCCGCACGCTCACCGCCATCGGCTACGACGGGCCGATCTCGATCGAGTGGGAGGACGCCGGGATGGACAGGCTCCAGGGCGCTCCCGAGGCGCTCGCGGCGCTGCGGCGCTTCGACCTCGACCCCTCGACGACGCGCTTCGACGCGGCCTTCGAGCAGGCCTGACCCGGCGGTCGACCGCGGGGACGGCGGAGGGCCGGGATCTTGCGATCCCGGCCCTCTCGCTCATCGGCTCAGCCGGCGGCGGCGACGACCTCGAGCCACGAGCGCTTCGTCTGCAGCTCGGCCTCGAGCTCGGCCTTCCGCGACGCGTCGCTCGTCTCGGCGATCTCGGCCTCGAGCTTCTCGATCGCCTCCTCGAGCTGCCCGGCGAGGCCCTCGGAGCGCGCCTTCCGCTCGGGGTTGGAGGCGTTCCAGTGCTGCTCGTCGAGCTCGCGCACGTGCGTCTCGATCTTGCGCATGCGGTCCTCGACCTCGCGCAGCGCCTCGCGCGGCACGCGACCGATCTCGTCCCAGCGGCGCTGGATGCTGAGCAGCGCCTCGCGGGCCTTCGCGCGATCCTTCATCTCGAGGATCGGCGCGGCCTCGTCGAGCAGCGCGCGCTTCGCCGTGAGGTTGCCGGCGTACTGCTCGTCGTCGATCGCGGCCTGCTCGGCCTTCGCCGAGAAGAGCACGTCGCCCGCCTCCTTGAACTGCGCCCACAGGGCGTCGTCGACCTTGCGGCCCGCGCGGCCGGCGGCCTTCCACTGGTCGAGGAGCGAGCGGTAGGCGGGGATGCCGTCGGAGCCCTTCGGCGCGAGCGCCTGCGCCTGCTCGACGAGCGCCTGCTTGCGGGCGCGCACGTCCTTGTGGGAGGCGTCGAGCTCGGCGAAGAACTTGCGGCGCGCCGACTCGAGCGTCGCGCGAGCGTCGCGGAAGCGCTTCCAGAGCGTGTCCGCCTGGCTCTTCGACAGGCGCGGACCGTCCTTCTGCAGGCGCTGCCAGTCGGCGAAGAGCGCGTCGACCTTCTGCATCGTCTGCTTCCACTGCACGTTCTCGAGGTCGCCGCTCGCGAGCCGCTCGATCGACTCGACGACCGTCGTGCGCTCGGCGAGCGCGGCCTCGACCTCGGCACGGCTCGCGGCCTGCTGCTGCGCCTCGAGCTCGCCGAGCTCGCCGCGGAGGGCGTCGAGCCGCGTCAGGAGCGAGGCGATGTCGCCGACGGCGTTCGCGTCCTGCACCGTGCTGTAGAGGTGCGACGCGGCCTTCGCGACGTCGCGCGCGCTCGCACCGCCGCGGATGCGCTGCTCGAGCAGGCGAACCTGGCCCTCCAGGTCAGCGAACTTGCGCTCGAAGTAGGCGAGCGCCTCGGTGGCCTCGACGTCGGGGAACTGGCCGACGACGCGCCAGCGCTCGCCCTCCTGCACCGCGACGGTGCCGGTCGCGTCGACGCGGCCGAGGCCCCGCTCGACGACGGGCTCGCCCATCTGCGGCTCCATCTCAGCCGCGGGCCGCTCCGCCTCGGCGGGCTGGGCTCCCTCTGCCGGCTGCTCGGGAGCGGGCGCGGACTCGACCGGCGCCTCGTCGGCCGACAGCTCGGCGACAGCCTGCTCGACCGGGATGCCGGTCGCGGCGTCGGCGGCCGCGGCCATCTCGGCGGCGCTCGCCTCGACCTCGGGCTGCGCGTCGTCGAGCGGCTCGGGGGCAGCGGTCGGCTGCTCCGCGACGGCGCTCCCCTCGGTGAGGGCGGTCTCCTCCGCCGGGGCGGAGTCGGTGGGCTGGGTGGAGTCGGTCATGACGGGATCTCTCAGACGAGGGGAGGGGCGCATCGAGCGTACCGCGATGCGCGACGGCGGCTACTCGAGCGTGAAGTCGTCGATCGTCACCGGCTCGGCGGGCGGGCCGTCGGGCACGTCGCCCTGCGTGCCCTTCGCGATGACCTCGTCGCGGAGCGCGTCGAGCCCCGAGGTGACGCGGCCGATGACGGAGTAGCCGCCGGCGCTGTCGGAGGGGATCATCGTGTCGCCGTAGACGATGAAGAACTGGTGGCCGTTCGAGTCGGCGTTGTTGCCCTGGCGGGCCATGGCGATCGTGCCCTCGGCGTACATGTCGTCGGCGGGCGCGTTCTCGATCGGGCCGTACATGAACGACGGGTCGCCGCCGCCCTGGCCGTCGGCCGAGCCGCACTGGAGCACCGAGAAGCCCTCGCTCGTCGTGAGGCGGTGGCACGTCGAGCCGTCGTAGTAGTCGCGCTGCGCGTCGAACAGCACCGCGGAGACGGCTTGCGGCGCAGCCTCGCCGTCGAGCTCGACCTCGAGCTCGACGCCGTTGATCGTCATCGAGCCGTTCCAGGCCCGGCCCTCGGCGAGCGAGGGATCGGGCACGAGCGACTCGGCAGTCGGGTCGCTCGCCGCCGGTGCCGCCGTGTCGGCCGGATCCGCCGGATCGGCCGGCTGCTGGAGCCCGATGAGCGCCGCCCCGCCGAGCAGCACGGCGAGCGCGAGGCCGCCGCCGATCAGGGAGTCGCGACGCTGCCGGCGCTTGCGGCGCTCGTGCACCGTCTGCCGCGCGCGGTAGTCGCGCACCCGGCGCTCCTGCTCCTGCTTCGTGACCACTCGGCTCTCCTCCCGCTCCGCGCCCCCGCGCGATGCGGCGTTCAGGCTACCGCCTGCGCGGCGCGGCGCCCGCCTGGACGGGCCGCCGTGGGTGGCCGCGCCTAGGCTGGAGGCATGGCCATGGGGACGACTGCGCCGCTCGCGGTGCGCATGCGCCCGACGAGCCTCGACGAGGTCGTCGGCCAGCGCCACCTGCTCGGCCCGGGCTCGCCGCTCCGGCGCCTCGCCGCCTCGAGCCAGACCGCCGCCGGCGGCGCCGCGAGCGGGCAGAGCGTCATCCTGTGGGGGCCGCCCGGCACCGGCAAGACGACGCTCGCGCAGTCGATCGCGCACTCGTCCGACCGCCGCTTCGTCGAGCTGAGCGCCGTGACCGCGGGCGTGAAGGACGTGCGGCAGGTCATGGAGGCGGCGCTGAGCGACCGCGACCTCTACCAGCGCTCGACGGTGCTCTTCCTCGACGAGATCCACCGCTTCACGAAGGCGCAGCAGGACGCGCTGCTGCCCGGGGTCGAGCAGGGCTGGGTCACCCTCATCGCGGCGACGACCGAGAACCCGTCGTTCAGCGTCATCAGCCCGCTGCTGTCGCGCTCGCTGCTGCTGACGCTCGAGCCGCTCGACGACGACGACATCACCCTGCTGGTCGAGCGGGCGATCGCCGATCCGCGCGGCTTCGACGGACGCATCCAGCTCGACGACGATGCTCGCGCGCAGCTCGTGCGGCTCTCGTCGGGCGACGCGCGGCGCGCGCTCACGGCGCTCGAGGCCGCGGGCGCGCACGCGCTCGAAGCGGGCGCGACCGAGTCGGCGGGCGACGACGAGGACGGCGATGCGGCGGATGCGCCGGTCACCGTGACGGCCGAAGCGCTCGCGAGCGCGGTCGACCGGGCGCTGCTGCGCTACGACCGGCAGGGCGACGAGCACTACGACGTCATCTCCGCGTTCATCAAGTCGGTGCGCGGCTCCGACCCGGACGCGGCGCTCCACTACCTCGCGCGCATGATCGAGGCGGGGGAGGATCCGCGCTTCATCGCCCGCCGCATCATCGTGCTCGCGAGCGAGGACATCGGGATGGCCGACCCCCAGGGGCTCGTCATCGCCGCCGCCGCAGCGCAGGCGGTGCAGCTCATCGGCATGCCCGAGGGCCGCATCCCGCTCGCCGAGGCGACCGTCTACCTCGCGACCGCCCCGAAGTCGAACCGCTCCTACCTCGGCATCGACCGCGCGATCGCCGACGTGCGCCGCGGCGACTTCGGCCGCGTGCCCACCCACTTGCGCGACGCGCACTACCCCGGCGCCAAGCGGCTCGGCCACGGCAAGGGCTACCGCTACGCCCACGATGCGCCGCACGGCGTCGCGACGCAGCAGCACCTGCCTGACCCCCTGGTGGGCGTGCGCTACTACGAGCCGGGCGCGCACGGCTTCGAGCGCGACGTCGCCGCGCGCCTCGAGCGGATCCGGCGGATCCTCGCCGGCGAGAGCTGATCTGGTAGTCTGGACGACGGTCCAACGGCACCCATGCCGACGCATCCGGACCCGCAACCCTCCTTAGGTCCCGGCACTCGGCCGAGACAGCCGCTCGCGCGGCAGCGAATCAGCGAAGGAAGTCATGTCCACGAAGTCCCGTACCCGCTCGAAGGTGCGCCTCTCGCGCGCCCTCGGCGTCGCCCTCACCCCGAAGGCCGCGCGCTACCTCGAGAAGCGCCCCTACGGCCCCGGCCAGCACGGCCGCACCAAGCGCAAGGCTGACAGCGACTACGCCGTCCGCCTCCGCGAGAAGCAGCGCCTGCGCGCCCAGTACGGCATCCGCGAGGCGCAGCTGCGCACGACGTTCAACGAGGCGCGCCGCCAGGCCGGCCTGACGGGTGAGAACCTCGTCGAGCTGCTCGAGATGCGCCTCGACGCGCTCGTGCTGCGCGCCGGCTTCGCCCGCACCATCTCGCAGGCTCGCCAGCTCGTCGTGCACCGCCACATCATGGTCGACGGCCAGCGGGTCGACCGCCCGTCGTTCCGCGTGAAGCCGGGCCAGCTCATCCACGTGCACGAGCGCAGCGAGGGCATGGAGCCCTTCCAGGTCGCCGCAGCCGGCGGTCACGCCGGTGTGCTGCCCCCGGTGCCCCCGTACCTCGACGTGCAGCTCGACCGCCTGCAGGCGCGCCTCGTGCGCCGCCCCGCGCGTGCCGAGGTCCCCGTCGTGGCCGAGGTCCAGCTCGTCGTCGAGTACTACGCCGCTCGCTGATCGAAGCGGTGCATCGAGAGGGGTCGCCGGAAGGCGGCCCCTCTCGTCGTTAGACTGACTGCGCCCCGGCTGCGACCGGCGTCGGGCGCACCCAGACACCCGAGGGGGACCCGCTGTGAAGAAGCTCCTGTTCCTGGCCATCGGCGTCGTCATCGGCGTCTTCGCCGCGCGCCGCATCGAGGAGACCGAGAAGGGCAAGGCGTTCCTCGACAACGTCGACGCCCGGGGCCGCGAGTTCACGGACGCCGTCAAGGACGGCTACCAGGCTCGCGACCGCGAGCTGCGAGGCGAGTGACGAGACCCGATCCGAGCCCGGGCGCCGAGCGCCCGGGCTCGTCATGCCCCGCTGGGGCTGGAGAGACCTGACCGAATGCAGACCGCAGAGATCCACCGCCGCTTCCTCGAGCACTTCGAGCGCCGCGACCACCAGATCGTGCCCTCGGCGCCGCTCGTGAGCGACGATCCGGCGATCATGTTCACGATCGCCGGCATGGTGCCGTTCATCCCGTACCTCTCTGGCCGCGTGCCCGCGCCGTGGCCGCGCGTCGCGGACGTGCAGAAGTGCATCCGCACGAACGACATCGAGGAGGTCGGCCGCACGCCGCGGCACGGCACCTTCTTCCAGATGGCGGGCAACTGGTCGTTCGGCGACTACTTCAAGCGCGAGGCGATCGTCTGGGCATGGGAGCTGCTCACGGGCTCCGAGGCCGACGGCGGCTACGGCTTCAGCCCGTCCGACCTGTGGGTCACGGTCTTCGAGACCGACGACGAGGCCGAGCGGCTCTGGATCGAGTCGACCGACGTCGACCCCGCGCGCATCCAGCGCCTCGGGCTCGAGGACAACTACTGGATGACCGGCCAGCCCGGTCCCGCGGGCCCCGACTCGGAGATCTTCTTCGACCTCGGCCCCGAGCACGGCCCCGACGGCGGCCCCGCGACCGGGAGCGATCGCTACGTCGAGATCTGGAACCTCGTCTTCATGCAGGACGAGATCGCCGACGTGCGCTCGAAGACCGAGTTCACGATCGTGCGGGAGCTGCCGCGCAAGAACATCGACACCGGGATGGGCCTCGAGCGCGTCGCGTTCCTCAAGCAGGGCGTGCAGAACATGTACGAGATCGACCAGGTGCGCCCGGTGCTCGACCTCGCGAGCGAGCTCTCGGGGCGGCGCTACGGCGCCGACGGCGAGGACGACGTGCGGATGCGCGTGGTCGCCGACCACGTGCGCTCGTCCCTCATGCTCATGGGCGACGGCGTCACGCCGGGCAACGACGGCCGCGGCTACATCCTCCGCCGCCTGATGCGCCGCTCGATCCGCTCGATGCGACTGCTCGGCGTGCACGAGGCGACCTTCCCGACCCTCTTCCGAGCGAGCTTCGATGCGATGTCGACCGCCTACCCCGAGCTCGAGCAGTCGTTCGGCCGCATCGAGCGGATGGCGATCGCCGAGGAGGAGACGTTCCTCAAGACGCTCGAGTCGGGCTCGACCGTGCTCGACCTCGCGATCGAGGGGGTGCGCTCCGACGCCGGGCACGTCGTGCCCGGCAAGACTGCGTTCCTGCTGCACGACACGTACGGCTTCCCGATCGACCTGACGATGGAGATCGCCGAGGAGGCGGGGCTCGAGGTCGACCGCTCGACGTTCGAGACGCTCATGAGCGAGCAGCGCACGCGTGCGAAGGCCGACGCGAAGTCGCGCCGTCGGCAGCTCGCCGACCTCTCGGTCTACTCCGACCTGCGTGCGAAGGGCGAGACCGCGTTCCTCGGCTACGAGGAGCTCGAGGCCGACGGCGAGGTCATCGGCATCATCGCCGATGGCGCCTCGGCGCAGTCCGCGGGCGTGGGCGAGGAGGTCGAGGTCGTGCTGACCGCGACCTCGCTCTACGCCGAGGCGGGCGGTCAGGACAGCGACCAGGGCCGGCTCATCGGCGCCGGCTTCGAGGCCGACGTGCTCGACGTGCAGCGCCCGGTGGCGGGCCTCACGAGCCACATGGTGCGCGTCACCTCCGGCGAGATCGCGGTCGGCGACGTCGCGCGCGCGGTCGTCGACGAGCGATACCGGCGCGGCGCCAACCAGGCGCACTCCGCGACGCACGTCGTGCACGCGGCGCTCCGCCAGCTGCTCGGCCCCGACGCGGCCCAGTCCGGCTCCTACAACAAGGCCGGCTACATGCGGCTCGACTTCTCGTGGTCGAGCGCGCTCTCGCACGACATGCGGCAGGAGCTCGAGGGCATCGCGAACTCGGCGATCCGCGACGACCTGCCGGTCGAGACGCGGCTCATGCCGCTCGACGAGGCGAAGGCGCTCGGCGCGATGGCCCTCTTCGGCGAGAAGTACGGCGACACGGTGCGCATGGTCGACATCGGCGGCCCGTGGTCGCGCGAGCTGTGCGGCGGCACGCACGTCGACGCATCGAGCCAGATCGGCCTCATCTCGATCACGAGCGAGGCGAGCGTCGGCTCGACGAGCCGTCGCGTCGAGGCGGCGGTGGGGGCGGATGCGTTCCGCCAGCTCGTCGCGGAGCGCACGCTCGTGAGCGAGCTCACGGGCATGCTCAAGACCCCGCGCGAGCAGCTGCCCGGCCGCATCGAGGAGCTCGTGCTCTCGCTCAAGGCGGCCGAGAAGCGCATCGCCGAGTTCGAGTCGAAGCAGCTCGCGTCGCGCGTGCAGCCGATCGCGGAGGGCGCGACCCGCGTGGGCGACGTGCTGCTCGCCGCCGTCGACCTCGGCGCCGTCGGCTCGCAGGATGACCTCCGCTCGCTCGCAGGCCAGGTGCGCGAGCGTCTGGGCGCCGAGCCCGCGGTCGTCGCGATCGGCGGTGCGGTCGACGGCAAGCCCGCGATCGTCGTCGCGACGAACGACGCGGCGCGCCGCGGCGGCGCCGCAGCGGGTCCGCTCGCCAAGGCGGCAGCGGCGGTGCTCGGCGGCGGCGGCGGCGGCAAGCCCGACATGGCGCAGGGCGGTGGGCAGGACGCGAGCGCGATGCCGCGCGCGCTCGACGCCGTGCGCGAGGGGCTCGGCCGCTGAGCGGCCCGACGACCGTGCGACGCGGCATCCGGATCGGCGTCGACGTGGGCCGCGCCCGCGTCGGCGTCGCCCGCTGCGATCCCGACGGGCTCCTCGCGACGCCCGTCGAGACGATCCAGCGCGCCGACGTCGACGTCGTCGCGCGCATCGCCGCGATCGCGGCCGAGCTCGGCGCGATCGAGGCGGTGGTCGGCCTGCCGGTCTCGCTCTCGGGCGGCGACACCCCGAGCACGCAGGACGCGCGCGACATCGCCGCGGCCCTCGCGTCGACGATCCCGGTGCGGCTCGTCGACGAGCGGCTCTCGACCGTCACGGCATCCGCGGCCATGCGCGCCGCGGGCCGCTCGTCGCGCCAGCAGCGCGCGAGCATCGACCAGGCTGCAGCGGTCGTGATCCTGCAGCACGCACTCGACAGCGAGCGGTCGGCCGGGCGAGCGCCCGGCGAGCTGCTCGACGACGGCGGCGCTGCCGCCACGGAGGACTGACATGGCAGGACGACGAGCTCGCGCGCGACAGGCGCGCAACCGCCGTCGCATCATCGGCTGGAGCATCGCGCTCGTGGCCGTCATCGGCATCGTGGTCGCGGTCGCGCTCGTGGTCCCGCGGCTCGCGGACCGCTTCAGCGGTCCCGAGGACTTCGCCGGGCCCGGCACGGGCGAGGTCGTCGTGCAGGTGCAGCAGGGCGACAACGGCTACGCCGTCGCCGAGACGCTCTTCGAGCAGGGCGTCATCGCGAGCACCGAGGCGTTCACCGACATCCTGATCGCCGACCCGTCGATCCAGCTCCACCCCGGCGCCTACCGCGTCCAGCTCGAGATGTCGGCGCAGGGCGCGCTCGACGCGATCCTCGACCCGGCCAACAAGGCCGAGCTGCGCGTCACCGTGCCCGAGGGCTTCACGCTCCCGCAGGTGTACGCGCGGCTCGAGCGCGACCTCGGCATCCCGCAGGCCGAGTTCCTGCAGCTCGAGAGCGACCTCGACCGCTTCGACCTGCCCGCCGACGCGGTGACGCTCGAGGGCTGGCTCTTCCCCGCGACCTACACGTTCGATGAGGGTGTCACGGCCGAGGGCGTGCTGCGGGCGATGATCGCGCGGCAGGTGCAGGCGCTCGACGCCGCCGGCGTCGCCGAGGCCGACCGCCAGCGCGTGCTGACGTTCGCCTCGCTCGTGCAGCGCGAGGCGCGGCTGCCCGACGACTTCGGTCGCGTCGCCCGCGTGTTCCAGAACCGCCTCGACATCGGCATGCGCTTGCAGTCCGATGCGACCGTCGCCTACGGCACCGGCCACCTCCACGTCGTCACGACGACGGCCGAGGAGCGCGCCGACGCCACCAACCCCTACAACACCTACGCGCGGACGGGCCTGCCCGTCGGGCCGATCGGCGCGCCCGGTGACGTCGCGATCCAGTCGACGCTCTCGCCGACCGAGGGCGACTGGCTCTACTTCGTCACGGTGAACCCCAACACGGGCGAGACCGTCTTCTCGGAGACGCTCGCCGAGCACAACGTCGCGGTGCAGCAGTTCCAGCAGTTCCTGCGCGACAACCCCGGTTGGGGCGGCTGACGTGACGGCCGGCGAGCTCGGCGCGCGCCGCCGGCTCGCGGTCGTCGGCTGGCCGATCGAGCACTCGCTCTCACCAGTGCTCCACGGCGCCGCCGCGCGCGAGCTCGGGCGCGACTGGCGCTACGAGCGCCGACCGGTGCGCGAGGGCGAGCTCGCGGGCTTCGTCGACGCGCTCGATCGCGCGTGGCTCGGGCTCTCGGTCACCGCGCCGCTCAAGCGCGAGGCGGCGCGCCTCGCCGCGTCGCTCGACGAGCGCGCGCGACTGACGGGCGCCGCGAACACGCTCCTGCTCGGCACTCGCCCGCGCGGCTGGAACACCGACGTCGGCGGCATCGTGCGCGCCTTCGCCGGATCGGGCCTCGAGGGTGCCGAGACCGGCGCGATCGCCGGCGCCGGGGCGACCGCGGGGTCGGCGCTCGTCGCGCTCGCCGAGCTCGGCGCGGCCCGCGTCGCCGTCGCGCTCCGCAGCCCCGCGAAGGGCGCAGCGCTCGTCGCGCTCGGCGAGCGGCTCGGGGTCGAGGTCGTGCTGCAGCCGCTCGAGGCGCCGCTGCCCGCCGTCGACGCGGCGGTCTCCACGCTCCCCGCCGCGGCCGAGGTCGTGCCGGTGTTCGCGCATCCGCCCTCGAGGCTCCTCGACGCCGACTACGCGCGTGCCGACGGGTCGCGCTACCGGGACGCCGTGCCCGCGGGAGCGCTCATCGATGGGCGGGAGATGCTGCTCGGCCAAGCGGTGCTGCAGGCACGGATCTTCACGACCGGGGGCGTCGATGCGCCGCTGTCCGACGAGGGCCGCGTGGCCGCCGCGATGCGGTCGGCGCTCGCGGCCGCGACGGGTCTGGAAGAATCGTGAGCATGCTGCGCTGGCTCACCGCCGGGGAATCCCACGGCCCCGAACTGCTCGCCCTCCTCGAAGGGCTGCCCGCGGGCGTGCCCGTGACGGCGGAGGCGATCCAAGCCGACCTGCAGCGCCGCAAGCTCGGCGCGGGCCGGGGCGCGCGCATGAAGTTCGAGCAGGACGAGCTCTCGATCTCGGGCGGCGTGCGGCACGGGCTCAGCCAGGGCGGGCCGGTCGCACTGCGCATCGGCAACACCGAGTGGCCCAAGTGGCAGGAGGTCATGAGCGCCGCGCCGCTCGAGGGCGAGCTGTCGGGCGCCCGCGCCGCGAAGCTGACGCGCCCTCGGCCCGGCCACGCCGACCTCGTCGGCATGCAGAAGCACGGCTTCGACGAGGCGCGGCCCGTGCTCGAGCGCGCGAGCGCCCGCGAGACGGCCGCGCGCGTCGCGCTCGGCGCCGTCGCGCGCGCGTTCCTCGGCGAGCTGGGCGTGCGGCTCGTGAGCCACACGCTCTCGATCGGCCCCGTGCGCGTGCCCGACGACGCGCCGCTCCCGCTGCCCGATGACGTCGATCGGCTCGACGCCGACGAGCTGCGCTGCAACGACCCCGCCACGAGCGCGGCGATGCTCGCCGAGGTGGAGGACGCCCGGCGCTCGGGCGACACGCTCGGCGGCATCGTCGAGGTGCTCGCCTACGGCTTGCCGCCGGGCCTCGGCTCCTACGTGCACTGGGACCGCCGCCTCGACGGCCGGCTCGCGCAGGCCCTCATGAGCATCCAGGCGATCAAGGGCGTCGAGGTCGGCGACGGCTTCGAGACGACTCGCCGGCGGGGGAGCGTCGCGCACGACGAGCTCCTCGTCGACGAGGAGGGCGTGCGCCGCGAGACCGGCCGCGCCGGCGGCATCGAGGGCGGCATGACGACCGGCGGCGCGCTGCGCGTGCGTGCGGGCATGAAGCCGATCGCGACCGTGCCCCGCGCGCTGCGCACGATCGACGTCGCGACCGGCGAGGCCGCGCAGGCGCACCACCAGCGCAGCGACGTGTGCGCCGTGCCCGCATCGGGCGTCGTCGCGGAGGCGATGGTCGCGCTCGTGCTCGCCGACGCGATGCTCGAGAAGTTCGGCGGCGACTCGGTCGGCGAGACCCGGCGGAACCTCGAGGCGTACCTCGCCGCGATCCCCGAGCGCCTCCGCACGCTCCCGTGACGCCCGGCGCGGCCGGGTCGGGTGCGGGGCCGCGGCCCGGCGACGAGGTGAGCGACCGGCCACCCATCGCCCTCATCGGGCCGATGGCGGCGGGCAAGACGTCGCTCGGCCGCAAGCTCGCGAGCCGCATCGGCCGCACGTTCGCCGACACCGATCGCCTCGTCGTGCTCGAGCACGGCCCGATCCCCGAGATCTTCGCCACCCACGGCGAAGCCGTGTTCCGCCGCTGGGAGGCCGAGGCGGTGCAGCGCGCGCTCGTGCCGGGCACGGTCGTCGCCCTCGGCGGCGGCGCGGTGCTCGACGAGGGGTCGCGAGAGCTGCTGCGCTCGGCGACCGTCGTGCTCGTGACCGTCGACGAGCGCGCCGCCGAGCGCCGCCTCGGCGGCGGCGGGCGGCCCCTCGTGGCCGACGGCATCGACGCGTGGCGACGCATCGCCGCCGAGCGCGAGCCGGTCTACCGCTCGCTCGCCGACGTGACCGTCGACACATCCAGGACCCCGATGGCCCGCTTGCTCGACGAGCTGCAGGCCTGGCTCGCCGAGCGCGAGCTGTGACCGCGAAGGAGACCCCATGACCACGATCCGCGTCGAGACCGATGCCCCCTACGAGGTGCACGTCGGCCGCGGCGTGCTCGTCGAGCGCCTCCGCGCCTCGCTCGGCGACGCGCAGCGGCTGCTCGTCGTGCACCAGCCCGCGATGAGCCGCGTCGCCGACCACCTCAAGGCCGAGCTCGACGGCGTCGAGGTGCTGCTCGCCGAGGTGCCCGACGCCGAGGCCGCGAAGCGCATCGAGGTCGCGCAGTTCCTCTGGCAGATCATGGGGCAGGCGGAGTTCACGAGGACGGATGCGGTGCTCGGCCTCGGCGGCGGCGCCGTCACCGACCTCGCGGGCTTCGTCGCCGCGACGTGGCTGCGCGGCGTGCGCGTGCTGCAGGCGCCCACGAGCGTGCTCGGCATCGTCGACGCGGCGGTGGGCGGCAAGACGGGCATCAACACGGAGCAGGGGAAGAACCTCGTCGGCGCCTTCCACCACCCCGCGGTCGTCGTCGCCGACCTCGAGCTCGTCGACTCGCTGCCGCGCAACGAGCTCCTGACGGGCTTCGCCGAGATCGTGAAGACGGGCTTCATCGCCGACCCGCGCATCCTCGAGCTGCTCGAGGGCTCGTTCGACGCGGCGACCGACCCGGCGACGCCGGAGTTCCAGGAGGTCGTCGCGCGGTCGATCGAGGTGAAGGCGCGCGTCGTCGCGAACGACTTCCGCGAGCGCGGCGAGCGCGAGTTCCTCAACTACGGCCACACGCTCGGCCACGCGATCGAGCACACCGAGCGCTACCGCTGGCGCCACGGCGCCGCGGTGTCGATCGGCCTCGTGTTCGCCGCGGAGCTCTCGCGACTCGCCGGTCGGCTGCCGGAGGGCGTCGTCGACCGCCACCGGGCGATCCTGCAGTCGCTCGAGCTGCCGACGACGTACCCCATCGGGCGCTGGCAGACGCTGCTCGGCACGATGCGCAAGGACAAGAAGGCGCGCGGCTCGATGCTGCGCTTCGTCGTGCTCGACGACGTCGCGAAGCCCCGCATCCTCGAGGGCCCCGACGACAGCCTGCTGTTCATGGCCTACCAGTCGCTCGCCGACTGACCGCGACCGGTCACTTCCGCCTCCGAGCGGTCAGTTCCGCCTCCGAGCGGTCACTTCCGCCTCTGAGCGGCCACTTCCGCCTGTGACCGGTCAGTTCCGCCTGTGACCGGTCAGTTCCGACTGTGACCGGTCAGTTCCGACTGTGACCGGTCAGTTCCGACTGTGACCGGTCAGTTCCGACTGTGACCGGTCAGTTCCGACTGTGACCGGTCGGTCTGGGGCGTGAGCGGTCATCTCCCGACGCATCCGCCTTGATTGACCGCTCACACGCGGAAGTGACCGCTCAAACGCGGAAGTGACCGCTCACGCGCGGAAGTGACCGCTCAGACGCGGAAGTGACCGGTCACGCGCACGCGGGCGAGCGCTGGTCGGGCAGGATGGGGGCATGCGCATCCTCGTCCTCAACGGCCCGAACCTCGGCCGGCTCGGCACTCGCGAGCCCGAGGTGTACGGCACCGCGACGATCGACGACATCGCGCCGCTCGTCGAGGCGGCCGGCTCGCTCGAGCAGCGCGTCGAGGCCGACGTGCGCCAGACCGACGACGAGGCCGAGCTCGTGGGCTGGATCCACGAAGCGGTGGATGCGCGCACCCCGGTGATCCTGAACCCGGCGGCGTTCACGCACTACTCCTACGCGCTCCGCGACGCGTGCGCGCAGCTGCAGGGCGTCGCCCCGCTCGTCGAGGTGCACATCTCGAACCCGCACGCGCGCGAGGCCTTCCGGCACACCTCGGTCATCTCGGGCGTCGCGACCGGCGTCATCGCCGGCTTCGGGCTCGACGGCTACCGCCTGGCCGCGGCCGCGATCGTCGGCCGCTAGACTCGTTCGTCGGCCCCGCGGGGGTCCTAGCACGCACCACGGAACGGAACCCCATGGCAACCACGAACGACATCAAGAACGGCGCGGTCCTCAACCTCGACGGTCAGCTCTGGAGCGTCATCGAGTTCCAGCACGTCAAGCCGGGCAAGGGCGGCGCCTTCGTGCGCACGAAGCTCCGCAACGCGCGCAGCCAGAAGGTCGTCGACAAGACCTTCAACGCCGGCACGAAGATCGACTTCGCGACCGTCGACCGCCGCGACTACCAGTTCCTCTACAACGACGGCACCGACTTCGTGTTCATGGACAACGACACGTACGAGCAGCTGCCGATCCCCGCCGACATCGTCGGCGACGCCTCGAAGTACCTGCTCGAGAACGGCACCGCGACCATCTCGATGCACGAGGGCGAGGCGCTGCAGGTCGAGCTGCCGGCATCCGTCGTGCTCGAGATCACCTACACCGAGCCGGGCCTCCAGGGCGACCGCTCGAGCGCCGGCACGAAGTCGGCGACCGTCGAGACGGGCGCCGAGATCCAGGTGCCGCTCTTCGTCGAGCAGGGCACGCGCATCAAGGTCGACACGCGCGACGGCAGCTACCTCGGCCGCGTCAGCTGACGTGAGCGGCCAGGAGACCTACCCCTCGCGCCGCAAGGCGCGCAAGCACGCCGTCGAGGTGCTCTACTCCGCGCAAGCGCGCGACGAGGCGCCCGAGACGGTGCTGCGCGACACCGCTGCCCGCCTCGGCTGGGCGAAGCACCCGTGGTTCGCCTTCGCGCGCGAGATCGTCGCGGGCGTCGCCGACGAGGTCGAGGGGCTCGACGAGCTCATCGCCTCGTCGAGCGAGCACTGGACGCTCGACCGGATGCCGCGCACCGACCTCGCGATCCTGCGGGTCGGCGCATGGGAGCTCGAGCACGAGACGGCCCCCGCGAGCGTCGTGGTCTCGGAGGCCGTGCACCTCGCGAACGAGCTCTCGACCGACCGCTCGGGCGCGTTCATCAACGGCGTGCTGGGTCGGATCGCGGCGCAGCGCGCCTGAAGCGCCGCTCGCGCGCAACCGCGCGGGCGCGGACGATGGCTGCATGGCCGAGCGCACGCACGACTGCATCGTGGTGGGCGGCGTGCCCGCCGGCCTCATGCTCGGCCTGCTGCTCGCCCGCGCGGACGTGCGCACGGCCGTGCTCGAGCGCCACGGCGACTTCCTGCGCGACTTCCGCGGCGACTCGATCCACCCGTCGACGCAGGAGGTGCTGCACGAGCTCGGGCTGCTCGAGCGCTTCCTCGCCCTGACGCACGCCGACATGCCGCACGTGTCGATGCGCTTCTCGGGGCGCCGGCTCGTGGTCGCCGACTTCACCCGGCTCCCGACGGTGCGGAAGTGCATCGCCTTCCTGCCGCAGTGGGACTTCCTCGACGTGCTCGCGGATGCGGGCAGGTCGCTTCCCGCGTTCGACCTGCGGATGCGCTGCGACGCGACCGCACTGCTGGCGCGACGGCGAGCGGATCGTCGGCGTCCTCGCCGACACTCCGGAGGGTCCCGTCGAGCTGCGCGCGAGGCTCGTCGTGCTCGCCGACGGCCGCGACTCGCGGCTGCGGTCGGACGCCGTCGTTCCGAGCTCGGCTCGACCACCTGCGGTTCGACGACGTGCGGGTGCTGCGCGTGCGGATCGACCGGCTGGCGCGCCGGCACCGCGACGGGCTGCTCGCGATCGGCGACGCGGCGCACGCGATGTCGCCGGCGGGCGGCGTCGGCATCAACCTCGCGATCCAGGATGCGGTCGCGGCGGCGAACGCGCTCGCGTCGGGGCTGCGGACCGGGCGGCCGAACGAGGCGCTGCTGCACCGCACCCAGCGGCGGCGGGAGCCCTCCGCCCGCGCTGTGCAAGCGGTGCAGCGCCGGCTCGAGACCGTGCTCGCGCGGGTCGCCGAGCCTGGCGCCGCCGTGCCCGTGCCGCTGCCGCTGCGCGTGCTGCAGCGCGTGCCGGCGCTCCGGCACCTCATGGGGAGGTTCATCGGGCTCGGCCTCCGGCCGGAGCACGCGACGCGGTAGCGCGACCCGGTAGAGTGGAGCCATCAGACACCTTGAAGCCCGTCCCGAGAGGCGGAGAAGGGAGTCGCTGTGACTCAGCGTGCAGGAGCGCGCACCGTGCTCGGGCCCGACGAGATCGGCCGGGCCCTCACGCGCATCGCCCACGAGATCCTCGAGGCGAACCATGGCGCCGACGACCTCGTGCTGCTCGGCATCCCGACCCGCGGCGTGCACCTCGCCCAGCGGCTCGCCGACCGGCTCGCCGACATCACCGGCATCGGCTTCGCCGACCGGGTCGGCGCCCTCGACGTCACGATGCATCGCGACGACCTGCGCGGCCGGCCGACGCGCGCCCCGCACCCGACGCGCGTGCCGGCCGCCGGCATCGACGACCGGGTCGTCGTGCTCGTCGACGACGTGCTCTACTCGGGCCGCACGATCCGCGCCGCCCTCGACGCGCTCGCCGACCTCGGCCGCCCGCGCGTCGTGCGGCTCGCCGCGCTCGTCGACCGCGGCCACCGCGAGCTGCCCATCCGCGCCGACTTCGTCGGCAAGAACCTGCCGAGCGCCCGCAGCGAGCACGTCCGCATCCTGCTCGAGGAGGTCGACGGCGCCGACGCCGTGACGATCGAGGACGATGTCGCATGAGGCAGCTGCTCACCGCATCGATGCCGCGCGACGAGGCGATCGCCCTCCTCGACCTCGCCGAGGACATGCACCAGATCCAGGACCGCGAGCTCAAGAAGCTGCCGGCCCTGCGCGGTCGCACGGTCGTGAACCTCTTCTTCGAGGACTCGACGCGCACCCGCTCGTCGTTCGAGATCGCCGGCAAGTGGCTCTCGGCCGACGTCATCAACGTGTCGGGCAAGGGCTCGAGCGTCTCGAAGGGCGAGTCGCTGCGCGACACGGGCCTCACGATCGCGGCGATGGGCGTCGACGGCGTCGTCGTGCGCTCCGGCGCCTCCGGCGCGCCCGCCCTGCTCGCCGACTGGATCGGCAAGCCGGTCATCAACGCGGGCGACGGCACGCACGAGCACCCCACCCAAGCGCTGCTCGACGCCTTCGCCCTCCGCCGCTGCGTGCACGGCGACGCGGCTCGCGGCAAGGCGCTCGACGGCCTGCGCATCGCGATCGTCGGCGACATCGCCCACTCGCGCGTCGCGCGCTCGAACGCGCTCCTGCTGCCCGCGCTCGGCGCCGAGGTGACGCTCGTCGGCCCGCCGCCGCTGCTGCCGCCCGCCGCGAGCGACGGCACGCGGCTCGGCGTGCGCGCCGAGCCGAGCCTCGACCGCGTCATCGACGAGCGGCCCGACGCGATCATGCTGCTGCGCGTGCAGCTCGAGCGGCAGGCGGGGAAGGTCGCGCCGAGCGCCGCGGAGTACATCACCGGCTGGTCGCTCACCGACGAGCGGCTCGCTCGCCTCGGCGACGCGCACCTGCTGCACCCCGGCCCCATGAACCGCGGCCTCGAGCTCTCGAGCCGCGCGGCCGACTCCGACCGCTCCGCGATCCTCGAGCAGGTCACCGCCGGCGTCTCGGTGCGCATGGCCGTGCTGTACTCGCTCCTGGCATCCGACCTCCCGGCCCCCGACCACGCATCCTCAGACCACGGAGGCACCCGATGACGACCCTGCTCACCGGCGCCGCCGTGCTCGGCGGTGAGCGGCGCGACCTCGCGATCGAGGACGGCGTGCTCGTCGACCCGAGCGCGATCGACCGTGACCGCGCCGAGGTGGTCGACGCAACCGGCCTCGTCGCCCTCCCGGGCCTCGTCGACCTCCACGCGCACCTCCGCCAGCCCGGTGGCGAGCAGGCCGAGACGGTCGCGAGCGGCGTGCGGGCCGCCGCCGCGGGCGGCTTCACGTGCGTCTTCGCGATGGCGAACACCAACCCCGTCGCCGACACCCCCGCGGTCGTCGAGCAAGTGCACCGGCTCGGCCTCGAGGCCGGGCTCGCGACCGTGCGCCCCATCGGCGCCGTCACCGTCGGCCTCGCGGGGCAGCGGCTCGCCGACATGACGATGCTCGCCCGCAGCGCCGCCCGCGTCACCGTCTTCAGCGACGACGGCCACTGCGTGCACGACGCCGAGCTCATGCGGCGCGCGCTCGAGCACGCGGCGGCGCTCGACGCGGTCGTCGCGCAGCACGCGCAGGACCCGGCGCTCACGCGCGGCGCCGTCATGCACGAAGGGCCGCTCTCGGCCGAGCTCGGGCTCGGCGGCTGGCCATCGGTCGCCGAGGCGTCGATCGTCGCGCGCGACGCGATGCTCGCCGAGCTCGCCGGCGCTCGCCTGCACGTGTGCCACGTCTCGACCGCCGAGACCGTCGAGGTCGTGCGCGCCGCGAAGGCGCGCGGCGTGCGCATCACCGCCGAGGTCGCGCCGCACCACCTGCTGCTGACCGAGGAGCTCGTGCGCTCCTACGACGCGCGCTTCAAGGTCAACCCGCCGCTGCGCCCCGACGCCGATGTGCAGGCGCTCCGCGAGGCGCTCGCCGACGGCACGATCGACATCGTCGCGACCGATCACGCGCCGCACGCGCCCGAGGCGAAGCTCTCGGCGTTCGCGGATGCCTCGTTCGGCATGGTCGGGCTCGAGACGGCGCTGTCGGTGGTGCAGCAGGCGATGGTCGAGACGGGGCTGCTGGACTGGGCCGGCGTCGCGCGAGTCATGTCGACGACGCCCGCCGCGATCGGCCGCGAGCCGGGCTACGACGCGCCGCTCGAGGTCGGCTCGCCCGCGCACGTCGTGCTCGTCGACCCCGCCGCGCGCGCGGTCGTCGAGGAGCGGCACCTCAAGGGCCGCTCGACGAACTCGCCGTACCTCGGCCGCGAGCTGCCGGGCCGCGTGCTACACGTGTGGCACGCCGGCCGCCGCACGCTCGCGGCGGGCGAGGTGACCGGGGAGATCGCGACCGGGCAGGTCGTGACCGGGCAGATCGTGACCGGGGAGGTCGGGCGATGACGAAGGAGATGTTCGCGCTGCTGAGCGCGGGCTTCGTGGCGCTCGTCGCGCTGCTCGCGGTGCTCGGCGTGTTCGCGCACCGACGACGCCAGCGCGACGTCGAGCCGCCGCTGCCGTGGATCGACGCCGCGCCGACCCTCGTCGCCGAAGCGCTCTACGTCGCGACGACGCGCGCCGGCGAGCCCTACCAGCGCATCTTCGCCCACGGCCTCGGCTTCCGCGGCCGCACGCAAGTCGCGATCGACGCGGCCGGCGTGCAGCTCGTCGCCGACCGGCGCGAGGTGCGCATCCCCGCCGACCGCATCCGCGCGGTCGAGCGGGCCACCTGGACCATCGATCGCGTCGTCGAGCCCGGGGGGATCATCGTGATCGCCCACTCGCTCGGCGCCGACGTCGACACCTACCTCCGCATCATCGGCGACGACACCGAGGCGTTCGAGGCGCTGCGCGCCCTCGCCCGGGAAGGAGCACCCTCATGACCACCCCCGCACCCGCTGCCCTCGTGCTCGAGGACGGCACGATCTACCGCGGCACCGCCTACGGCGCCACCGGCCGAGCGCTCGGCGAGGCCGTCTTCGCGACCGGCATGACCGGCTACCAGGAGACGCTCACCGACCCCTCCTACGCGGGCCAGATCGTCGTGCAGACGGCGCCGCACATCGGCAACACCGGCGTCAACGACGAGGACGCCGAGTCGCGCCGCGCATGGCCCGCCGGCTACGTCGTGCGCGCCGCGAGCCGCGTCGTCTCCAACTGGCGCGCCGACGGCTCGCTCGAGGCGCAGCTCGCCGACGACGGCATCGTCGGCATCGCGGGCATCGACACGCGCGCCGTCACGCGCCGCCTGCGCGACGCGGGCGCCATGCGCGCCGGCGTCTTCTCGGGCGACGCGCTCGGCACCGATGACGCGATGCTCGAGGCGGTGCGGGCGAGCCCCGAGATGACCGGCCGCAGCCTCGCCGAGCTCGTCTCGACGCCCGAGGCGTACCGGCTGCCCGCGATCGGCGAGTCGATCGGCACGCTCGCCGTCCTCGACCTCGGGGTCAAGGCATCCACGCTCCGCTACCTGCAGCAGCAGGGCTTCGACCTCGTCGTGCTGCCGCAGGACGCGACGCTCGAGCAGGTGCTCGAGCACGAGCCGATCGCCGCGTTCTACTCGAACGGCCCGGGCGACCCCGCGGCGAGCGACGCGCAGGTCTCGCTCCTCCAGGGGCTGCTGCGCGAGGACCTGCCGTTCTTCGGCATCTGCTTCGGCAACCAGCTGCTCGGCCGCGCGCTCGGCTTCGGCACCTACAAGCTGCCCTTCGGCCACCGCGGCATCAACCAGCCCGTGCTCGACACCGCGACCGGCCGGGTCGAGATCACGAGCCAGAACCACGGCTTCGCCGTCGACGCGCCGCTGCGCCAGCAGCTCGAGAGCCCCGCGGGCTTCGGCCGCGTCGAGGTGAGCCACTTCTCACTCAACGACGAGGTCGTCGAGGGCCTGCGGGCGCTCGACATCCCCGCCTTCAGCGTGCAGTACCACCCCGAGGCCGCCGCCGGCCCCAACGATGCCCACCACCTCTTCGGCCGCTTCCGCGAGCTCGTGCTCGAGCACCGCGCAGCCGCCAACGACCAGCAGAAGGACGCCTAGTGCCCAAGCGCGACGACATCCGCTCCGTCCTCGTCATCGGCTCCGGGCCGATCGTCATCGGCCAGGCGGCCGAGTTCGACTACTCCGGCACCCAGGCGTGCCGCGTGCTGCGCGAGGAGGGCGTGCGCGTCATCCTCGTCAACTCCAACCCGGCGACGATCATGACCGACCCCGACTTCGCCGACGCGACCTACATCGAGCCGATCACGCCGGAGGTCATCGAGACGATCCTCGTCAAGGAGCGCCCCGACGCGATCCTGCCGACGCTCGGCGGCCAGACGGCGCTCAACGCCGCGATCGCGCTGCACGAGCAGGGCATCCTCGCGCGCCACGGCGTCGAGCTCATCGGCGCGAAGGTCGACGCGATCCAGCGCGGCGAGGACCGCCAGCTCTTCAAGGAGCTCGTGCTCGAGGCCGGCGCCGACGTCGCCTCGAGCGCGATCGCGCGCTCGGTCGACGACGCGATCGCGTTCGCCGAGGAGTACGGCTACCCGGTCGTCGTGCGCCCCTCGTTCACGATGGGCGGCCTCGGCTCGGGCTTCGCGCACGACGAGGCCGAGCTGCGCCGCTTCGTCGGCGACGGCATCCACTCGTCGACGATCGGCGAGGTGCTGCTCGAGGAGTCGATCCTCGGGTGGAAGGAGTACGAGCTCGAGCTCATGCGCGACCAGGCCGACAACACGGTCGTCGTCTGCTCGATCGAGAACGTCGACGCCGTCGGCGTGCACACGGGCGACTCGATCACCGTCGCCCCCGCGCTCACCCTCACCGACCGCGAGTTCCAGCGCCTGCGCGACATCGGCATCGACATCATCCGGCGCGTCGGCGTCGACACGGGCGGCTGCAACATCCAGTTCGCCGTCGACCCCGCGACGGGCCGCATCATCGTGATCGAGATGAACCCGCGCGTCTCGCGCTCCTCGGCGCTCGCGTCGAAGGCGACGGGCTTCCCGATCGCGAAGATCGCCGCGAAGCTCGCGCTCGGCTACCGCCTCGACGAGATCCCGAACGACATCACCAAGGTGACGCCCGCGTCGTTCGAGCCGGCGCTCGACTACGTCGTCGTCAAGGTGCCGCGGTTCAACTTCGAGAAGTTCCCGGCGGCGGATGCGACCCTCACGACGACCATGAAGTCGGTCGGCGAGGCCATGGCGATCGGGCGCACCTACGCGCAGGCCCTGCAGAAGGCGCTCCGCTCGCTCGAGAAGCGCGGCTCGTCGTTCCACTGGGAGGGCGAGCCCGGCGACGCGGCGGCGCTGCTCGAGACCGCGAGCGTGCCGACCGACGGCCGCATCGTGACGCTGCAGCAGGCGCTGCGCGCGGGCGCGACGATCGAGCAGGCGCACGAGGCGACCGGCATCGACCCGTGGTTCCTCGACCAGCTCGTGCTCATCAACGAGGTCGCCGACGCCATCCGCACGTTCTCGGGCGGCACCGGTGCGCTCGACGAGGAGCACTTGCGGCTCGCGAAGGAGCACGGCTTCTCCGACGCGCAGATCGCGCAGCTGCGCGGCATCGCCGAGGCGGAGGTGCGCGAGGCGCGCTGGGCGGCCGGCGTGCGCCCGGTCTTCAAGACCGTCGACACGTGCGCGGGGGAGTTCCCGGCCGAGACGCCGTACCACTACTCGAGCTACGACCTCGAGACGGAGGTCGAGCCCTCCGACCGCCGGAAGGTCATCATCCTCGGCTCGGGCCCCAACCGCATCGGGCAGGGCATCGAGTTCGACTACTCGTGCGTGCACGCGTCGTTCGCGCTCTCCGACGCGGGCTTCGAGACCATCATGGTCAACTGCAACCCCGAGACGGTCTCGACCGACTACGACACGAGCGACCGGCTCTACTTCGAGCCGCTCACGCTCGAGGACGTGCTCGAGATCGTGCACGTCGAGCAGGCGGCGGGCGAGCTCGTCGGCGTCATCGTGCAGCTCGGCGGCCAGACCCCGCTCGGGCTCGCGCGCGGCCTCGAGGCTGCGGGCGTGCCGATCCTCGGCACGGCGCCCGACGCGATCGACGCGGCGGAGGAGCGCGGCCTGTTCCAGCGCATCCTCGACGAGGCGGGCCTCGTCGCCCCCCGCAACGGCATCGCGACGAATGAGCAGGAGGCGATCGAGATCGCCGAGGGGATCGGCTACCCCGTGCTCGTGCGTCCCTCGTTCGTGCTCGGCGGCCGCGGCATGGAGATCGTCTACGACACCGCGAGCCTGCGCGGCTACTTCGACCGCATCGCCTCGCACGGCATCGTGGGTCCGCAGGCGCCGCTGCTCGTCGACCACTTCCTCGACGACGCGATCGAGATCGACGTCGACGCCATCTTCGACGGCGACGAGCTCTACGTCGGGGGCATCCTCGAGCACATCGAGGAGGCGGGCATCCACTCGGGCGACTCGTCGTGCACGCTGCCGCCCGTCGGCCTCGGGCGCGCGCAGCTCGAGGAGATCCGCGACGCGACGCTGCGCATCGCCGCGGGGCTCGACGTGCGCGGCCCGATCAACGTGCAGTTCGCGTACGGCGCCGGCGTGCTGCACGTCATCGAGGCGAACCCGCGCGCGAGCCGCACGGTGCCGTTCGTCGCGAAGGCGATCGGCACGCCGATCGCGAAGGCCAACGCGCGCGTGCTCGCGGGCGCGACGATCGCGGAGCTCCGCGCCGAGGGGCTGCTGCCCGAGCGCGACGGCACCGTGATGCCGATCGACGCGCCGGTCGCGGTCAAGGAGGCCGTGCTGCCCTTCCGCCGCTTCCGCACCGCCGACGGCCGCATGGTCGACTCGCTGCTCGGGCCCGAGATGCGCTCGACCGGCGAGGTGATGGGCATCGACCGCGACTTCCCGACCGCGTTCGCGAAGAGCCAGGCCGCCGCCTACGGAGGGCTGCCGACCTCCGGCACCGTCTTCGTCTCGCTCTCCGACCGCGACAAGCGCCAAGCGGTGCTGCCGATGCACCGGCTCCAGCAGCTCGGCTTCGACATCGTCGCGACGACCGGCACGGCCGAGGTGCTCGCCCGCAACGGCATCGCCGTGCGCACGGTGCGCAAGCACTCGGAGGCGGGAGACGAGCCGTCGATCGTCGACCTCATCGACGCGGGGGAGATCGACATCATCATCAACACCCCCACGGGCGGCATCGCGCGCGCCGACGGCTACGAGATCCGCGCCGCGACCGTCGCGGGCGACAAGGCGCTCTTCACGACCGTCGCACAGCTCGGCGCCGCGGTCGCGGCGATCGAGGCGGCTCGCGAGAGCTTCGAGGTGACGAGCCTGCAGGAGTACCACGCGCGGCGGTCGGCGTGACCTTCCTCGAGCGGCTCGGCGACGCCGTGCGCCAGCGCGGCGCGCTGTGCGTCGGCATCGACCCGCACCCGGCGCTGCTCGAGCGTTGGGGCCTCGGGACGGATGCGTCGGGCCTCGAGCGCTTCGGGCGCGCGGTCGTCGAGGCGGCCGCGGGGCGCGTCGGCGTCGTCAAGCCGCAAGTGGCGCTCTTCGAGGCGATCGGGCCCGCGGGGCTCGGCGCGCTCGAGCGCGTGCTCGCCGACGCCCGCGCCGCCGGCCTCGTCACGATCGCCGACGCGAAGCGCGGCGACATCGGCTCGACGACGCTCGGCTACGCGGCCGCGTGGCTCGAGCCCGGCGCGCCGCTCGAGGCGGACGCGCTCACCGCGAGCCCCTACCTCGGCGTCGGCGCGCTCGAGGGCCTCTTCGAGGCCGCCGAGCGCAGCGGCAAGGGCGTCTTCGTGCTCGCCGCCACCTCGAACCCCGAGGGGGCGGCGATCCAGCTCGCGCGGCTCGACGACGGCCGCACGGTCGCCGCCGCGGTCGCCGACGCCGTCGCGGCCCGCAATGCCGGCACGGGCGCGGGCCACGGCCTCGTCATCGGCGCGACGATCGACCGAGCCGCCTACGGGCTCGCACCCGACGCATCCACCCCCGTCCTCGCGCCGGGCTTCGGCGCGCAGGGCGCGCGCCTCGCCGACCTGCACCGGCTCTTCCCCGCCGACGAGCTCGTGCTCGCGAGCGCGAGCCGGAGCATCCTGCAGGCCGGGCCCGACGGGCTCGCGGCGGCGATCGATGCGGCCGTCGCGGAGCTGCCGTGACCGGCATCCCCGACCGGAGGATCCCCGACCCCGGCGCGGCCGGCCGCGCGGCGATCGAGGCGCGCCGCGCCCGCGCCGCCGTCAAGCGCGCGCTCGCCGCGGGGGAGCGCGGGCCCCGGGACGTCGCCGAGCGCGCGTGGCAGGAGCCCGGCGGCGTCGAGGCGCGGCTGCGCGTGCCGGAGTACCTCGGGAGCCTCCGCGGCATGGGTCCCAAGCGCGTCGAGGCGCTCATGCGCGAGCTCGCGATCGCGCCGTCGAAGCACCTCGGCGGGCTCGGCGGTTTGCAGCGCGAGCGCGTTCGCGCTTGGCTTGACCTCGTGGATCCCTCGCGTCGCCCTCGCCTCATCGTGCTCGCGGGACCGACGGCGGTCGGCAAGGGCACGGTCGCGCAGTACGTGCGCGAGCACTTCCCGCAGATCCGCCACTCGGTGAGCGCCACCACGAGGGCGCCCCGGCCGGGCGAGATCGACGGCGTGCACTACGCCTTCGTCTCCGACGCCGAGTTCGACCGGATGGTCGAGGACGGCGAGTTCCTCGAGTGGGCGACCGTGCACAACCTCTCGCGCTACGGCACGCCGCGCTCGAGCGTGCAGGCCGCGCTCGACGAGGGCTCGTCGGTGCTGCTCGAGATCGACCTGCAGGGCGCTCGGCAGGTGCGGGAGTCGTTCCCCGACGCCGTGCTGCTCTTCCTCGCACCGCCGTCGTGGGACGAGCTCGTGCGCCGGCTGATCGGGCGGGGCACCGAGACACCCGCCGAGCGCGCGAAGCGGCTCGAGACCGCGAAGGTCGAGCTCGCGAGCCAGCCCGAGTTCGACGCGACGATCGTGAACTCCGACGTCGCCGAGGCGGCGCGCGAAGTGGTGGAGCGCATCCTCGCGGCGGAGGCGGACGCGCGGGAGTAGTCTGCGGCGCATGGCGCACGAGCAGGAGACGGCCATGAGCGGTGCGGAGCGCGAGGGGGCCCTCAGCGCGGCCTTCATCCGCTTCGCCGAGCTGCTCACGACCGACTACGACGTGATCGAGCTGCTGCACGCGATCGCGCTCGAGTGCGTGGAGCTGCTGGCGGTCGACGCGGCGGGGCTGCTGCTCGTCGACGCCCGCGGCGAGCTCGAGCTCGTCGCCTCGACGAGCGAGGGCGTCGACTTCGTCGAGGTGATGCAGCTCAACGCCGGAGACGGCCCGTGCATCCGCTCCTTCCGCACCGGGAGCATCATCTCGGTGCCGGACGTGCGGGCGGTCGGGACCGACTGGGCGCACTTCCGGCTCGCCGCAGCGCAGCGCGGCTTCGCCTCGGCCTACGCCGTGCCGCTGCGGCTGCGCGGCGAGGCGATCGGCAGCCTCGGGCTGTTCCGCCGCCGTGTGGGCGAGCTGCACGGTGCCGACGCCGCGGTCGGGCAGGCCCTCGCCGCGCTCGCGACGATCGCGATCGTGCAGGAGCGGGCGACCCGGGAGAGCACGATCCTCGCCGAGCAGCTGCAGCGGGCGCTCGAGAGCCGGATCGTGATCGAGCAGGCGAAGGGCGTGCTGGCGGAGTCCGCGGGCGTCGACGTGGAGGAGGCGTTCCGCCTGCTGCGGCAGCACGCGCGGAACCACAACCTCAACCTGCGCGCGGTCGCGGAGCGGGTCGTCGATCGCTCGCTCTCGATCACCGGGAGTGCTGGCACGCGCTCGAGCTGACCCGCGCGGCTTGACAGCTGGTGCTCGGCTCGCGCACAGTGGACGACACGAGATCGTGCCCTCCAGACCCCGGGGCGCATCGGCGGACGACCGGATGCGTTGGGGTGACGGGTGGAAGCGGTGCTCGCGGAGCTGAGCTCGTTGGGCGTGCCGACCGTGGTGGTGCTCGTGATCGCCGTCGGACTCGGGGTGGTGCTCGCGCAGGCGCTCGGGCTCGTCGCCTGGTCGATCCTGCGCGCGACGCGCCGCTCCCGCGCGCCTGGGAGCGCGAAGCGGGATCCACGGCGACCGGCAGCCTGACGAGCGCACGGGACGACGGCGCGATAGGATGGTCGCTTGCGCCCACCGGCGCCACGAGCTTCGCGGGGGCGACCCCGCGCATCCGTCACCGTCCACAGCCGCAGGAGGCACGCATGGCCACGCAGGGCATCATCAACCCGCCGATCGACGAAGTGCTCGACAAGGTCGACTCGAAGTACCAGCTCGTGATCTTCGCGGCGAAGCGCGCTCGTCAGATCAACGACTACTACACCGACATCCACGAGGGCTCGATGTTCGACAACGTCGGGCCGCTCGTCGACTCGACGATCGAGGACAAGCCGCTCTCGGTCGCGCTGCACGAGATCCACCAGGACAAGCTCGTCCTGACCAAGGACGAGACCGCGCAGGGCTGATGCGCGTCGTCGTCGGGATCTCCGGCGGCATCGCCGCCTACAAGGCCGCGCTCGCCATCCGCGAGCTCGTGAAGGCGGGCCACGACGTGCACGTCGTGCCGACCGCGTCGGCGCTGCGCTTCATCGGGCGCCCGACGCTCGAGGCGCTCAGCCGCAACCCCGTCACCGACGAGGTCTTCGACGACGTCGCCGCCGTGCGGCACGTCGCGCTCGGCCAGTCCGCCGACCTCATCGTCATCCTGCCGGCGACCGCGAACACGCTCGCGAAGCTCGCGACCGGGCTCGCCGACGACCTGCTCGGCACGACGGTGCTCGCCTCGCGCGCGCCGCTCGTGATCGCCCCCGCGATGCACACCGAGATGTGGGAGCAGCCCGCGGTCCAGGCGAACGTGCGCACGCTCGCCGAGCGCGGCGCGACGATCGTCGGCCCCGTCGCCGGTGCGCTCACCGGCCGCGACGAGGGCTTCGGCCGCATGGCCGAGCCCGCCGACGTCGTCGCCGCGGCGCTCGAGGTCGCGGGGCGCTCCGCCGCGCTCGCCGGCCGCTCCGTCGTCGTCTCCGCCGGCGGCACGCGCGAGCCGATCGATCCCGTGCGCTTCCTCGGCAACCGCTCGAGCGGCGCGATGGGCGTCGCCCTCGCGAGCGCAGCGCGCGCGGCGGGCGCGACCGTGACGCTCGTGGGCGCGAACCTGCACGTGCCGGTGCCCGCGGGCATCGAGGTCGTCGAGGTCGAGACGACGGCGCAGCTGCGCGCGGCGATGCTCGAGCGCGCGAGCGCCGACGTCGTCGTGATGGCCGCGGCCGTCGCCGACTACCGCGTGCGCGGCGCCTCCGACGAGAAGCGCTCGAAGGAGTCGTGGGGCGACGCGCCCACGATCGAGCTCGAGCTGAACCCCGACATCCTCGCCGAGCTCGCGAGCCTGCCGCGCGAGAGCCTGCTCGTCGGCTTCGGCGCCGAGACCGAGGCCGACGACGCCGCGCTCCTCGAGCGCGGCCGCGCGAAGCTCGCGCGGAAGGGTGCCGACCTGCTCGTGCTCAACCGCGTCGGCCACGACGAGGGCTTCGGCGCGGTCGAGACGCGCGTGCGCGTGCTCGACGCCGACGGCGTCGTGGCGGATGCGTCGGGGCAGAAGGCGTCAGTGGCCCGGGCGATCATGGACTGCGTCGCGGAGCGCCTCGCGAGCGGATCGAGCAAGGAGCACGAGTGAGCAGCAGTCCAGGCAGCCTTCGGCTGTTCACGTCGGAGTCGGTGACCGAGGGCCACCCCGACAAGATCTCGGACCAGATCTCCGACGCGATCCTCGACGCGATGCTCGCGCAGGACCCGGAGGCGCGCGTCGCGGTCGAGACGCTCGTCACGACCGGCCTCGTGCACGTCGCGGGCGAGGTGCGCACGACGGGCTACGTCGACATCGCCTCGGTCGTGCGCAAGGTCATCGTCGACATCGGCTACGACTCGAGCGAGGTCTCGTTCGACGGCAACTCGTGCGGCGTGACGGTCTCGATCGGCGAGCAGAGCCCCGAGATCGCCACGGGCGTCGACACGGCGGTCGAGGCGCGCGGCGGCTCGGTCGACCCGCTCGACCGCGACGGCGCCGGCGACCAGGGCATCATGTTCGGCTTCGCGACCGACGAGACGCCCACGCTCATGCCGGCGACGGCGTGGGCCGCGCACCGGCTCGCCGAGCGGCTCGCGCGCGCGCGCCGCGACGCCTCGATCCCGTTCCTCCGCCCCGACGGCAAGACGCAGGTGACGATCGGCTACGACGGCTTCACGCCCGTCTCGGTCGACACCGTGCTCGTCTCCACCCAGCACGAGCCCGGGGTCACGAACGACGAGATCCGCGACGCCGTCGTCGAGCACGTCATCGACCCCGTCGTGGCCGAGCTCGGCCTCGACGCGAGCGGCATGCGCGCGATCGTCAACCCATCCGGCTCGTTCCTCACCGGCGGGCCGAAGGGCGACGCGGGCCTCACGGGCCGGAAGATCATCGTCGACACCTACGGCGGGGCCGCGCGCCACGGCGGCGGCGCGTTCAGCGGCAAGGACCCGTCGAAGGTCGACCGCTCGGCCGCCTACGCGCTGCGCTGGGTCGCGAAGAACGCCGTCGCGGCGGGGCTCGCGAAGCGGCTCGAGGTGCAGGCTGCCTACGCGATCGGCATGGCGCAGCCCGTCGGCCTCTACGTCGAGTCGTTCGGCACGGGCGTCATCGACGACCTCGCGATCGGCGAGGCGATCCAGCGGGTCTTCGACCTCCGGCCCGGCGCGATCGTGCGCGACCTCGACCTCCGGCGGCCCAAGTACCGCCAGACCGCCGCCTACGGCCACTTCGGGCGCGAGCTGCCCGAGTTCACGTGGGAGCGGCTCGACCGCGTCGACGCGCTGCGCGCCGCCGCGGGGCTGTGAGGCCTTGAGCCCCGCGCCCGCCTTCGCGCGGGTCGTCGTCGACTCGCGGCTGCCGCAGCTCGACCGGCTCTTCGAGTACCGCGTGCCGCCCGGCCTCGCGGGCGTCGCGCCGGGCGTGCGCGTGCGCGTGCCGCTCCGGAACGAGCGCGAGGCGTCGGGCTACGTCGTCGAGGTGACGGATGCGCGCGACTGGGAGGGTGAGGTCGCCGACGTCGCGCACGTCGTCTCGACCGTGCCGGTGCTGCAGCCCGAGGTGTGGGCGCTCGCGCGCGCGGTCGCCGACCGCGCCGCCGGGGGAGCGGCCGACGTGCTGCGCGTCGCGATCCCCGGCCGCCAGGCGCGCGTCGAGAAGGCGTGGCTCGCGCGCGACCCGGAGGCCCGCCCGGTGCTCCCGGCGCTGCCCGCGCTCGCCGACGCATCCGTCGTGCTGCCGGGACTCGTCGAGGGTCGCCGGCGCGTCGCGCTCGAGTGCGCGGGCGGCGTCGCCGAGGTCGCCGAGGGCGACGGCGACGGCACCGCGTGGATCGGCCGGTGGGCGGTCGCGCTCGCCGCGCTCGCCCGGCAGGCGCTCGAGCGGGGCGAGCAGGCGATCCTCGTCGTGCCCGACCACCGCGAGCAGCGGCAGCTGCGGCTCGCGCTCGCCGCGGCGGTCGGCGAGGAGCGGGTCGTCGAGCTCGACGCGCGGCAGAAGAACCCCGAGCGGTACCGCGCGTTCCTCCGCTGCCTCGACGACGAGCCGGTCGCGATCATCGGCCCGCGCTCGGCCGTCTACGCGCCCGCGAAGCGGCTCGGGCTCCTCGCGGTGTGGGAGGACGGCGACCCGCTGCTCGCCGAGCCGCTCGCGCCCGGTGTCCACGCGCGCGACGCAGCGCTCGTGCGGCAGGCGCAATCGGGCTGCGCGCTCGTGCTCGCGGGCCACGCGCGCTCGACCGATGCCGAGCGGCTCGTCGAGGTCGGCTTCCTCGAGCACGAGCGCGTGGGGGAGCACCGCGTGCGCGTGCTGCCCGCCGCGCTCGCCGACGACGGCCGCCGCGTGCCCGCCGCGGCGTTCGCGGCCGCGCGCGAGGGGCTGCAGCACGGGCCGGTGCTCGTGCAGGTCGCGCGGCCCGGGCACGCGCCGGGCCTCGCGTGCGGCGATTGCGGCGCGCGCGCCCGCTGCCGCGCGTGCGGCGGCCCGCTGGGCGTGCGCTCGCGCGGCTCCGCGCCCGCGTGCCGGCTCTGCGGGCGGCTCGCGGCCGCGTGGTCGTGCCCGTCGTGCAGCGGCACGCGGATGCGGGAAGTGGGCCGCGGCTCGAGCCGCGTCGCCGAGGAGCTCGGTCGCGCGGTGCCGGGGATCCCGGTCGCGGTCGCCGACGGGGAGCACGAGCGGCTCTCGGTCGACGCGCGACCGCGCATCGTCGTCGCGACGCGCGGCGCCGAGCCGATCGCCGAGGGCGGCTACCGCGCGGTGCTGCTGCTCGACGGCGACTCGCTGCTGGCGCGGGAGGGCCTCCGCGTCGCCGAGGAGGCCGTCCGGCAGTGGGCGACGGCGCGCGCGCTCGCCGCCGACGGCGCGAGCGTCGTGCTCGCGGGGGTCATGGGGCCGGCGGCCGCCGCGATCACGGGAGCGACGACCGTGCCGTTCGCGAAGGCGGAGCTCGCCGAGCGCCGGGCGCTGCGGTTCCCGCCCGCCGTGCGCACCGCATCCGTCGTCGGGCACCCCGACGCGGTCGCCGAGGCGCTCGAGGCGCTGGGCGGCATCGAGCACCTCGACGTGCTGGGCCCCGTGCCCGCTGCGGATGCGCGACCCGGGGAGCAGCTCGAGCGTGCGATCGCGCGCTTCGCCTACGCCGACGGGGCACGCGTCGCGAGCGTCGTGCGGGCCCGCGTGCTCGCCGCCGCCCGCCGCCCGGCCCGCCCCGGCGCGCCCGCGAGGCTCCGCATCCGGTTGGATGATCACGAGCCCTTCGACGGCCTGTAGCGCCGTCATCCGAGTGAGGAACGTCATGCGCATCGTCTTCGCCGGCAGCCCCGCCGCCGCCGTGCCCAGCCTCGAGGCCCTCGCGGCCGAGCACGAGATCGCAGCGGTCGTCACGCGCGCAGCGTCGCCGCAAGGCAGGAAGCGCGTGCTCACGCCGACGCCGGTCGCGGCGCGTGCCGCCGAGCTCGGCCTCGACGTCATCGAGGCGAACCGGCTCGACGCGGGTGCGACCGAGCGGATCGCGGTGCTCGAGCCCGAGCTCGCCGCGGTCGTCGCGTACGGCGGCCTCGTGCGCGAGCCGCTGCTGTCGCTGCCGCGCCACGGCTGGATCAACCTGCACTTCTCGGTGCTGCCCGACTACCGCGGCGCCGCTCCCGTGCAGCGCGCGCTCATCGACGGCCGGAGCTCCACGGGCGTGAGCGTGTTCCGGCTCGTCGAGGAGCTCGACGCCGGGCCGCTCGTGCGCGTGCGCGAGGTCGGCATCCCCGACGGCGCGACGGCGGGCGAGCTGCTCGCCGAGCTCGCGGTGCTCGGCGCCACCGAGCTCACCGAGGCCGTGCGCGAGATCGCGGCCGGCACCGCGAGCTTCGCCGAGCAGGTCGGCTCGCCGACGCTCGCGCCCAAGCTCGCGCTCGCCGACGGCGCGCTCGACCTGACGGGCCCGGCGCCTGCGGTGCTGAGCCGCTGGCGCGGCGTCACGCCAGAGCCGGGCGCGCACGGCACCGTCGACGGCCAGCGGGTGAAGCTGCTCGCGCTCGCGCGCTCGGGCGCCGAGCCGGTGCCGCCCGGGCACGCCGCGATCGCCGGCCGCGCCGCGGTCGTCGGCACCGGGAGCACGCCGCTCGAGCTCGTCGAGGTGCAGCCGGCGGGGAAGCGCCCCATGCCCGGCGTCGACTGGCTGCGCGGCCGCGGCGGCACGGCCGCCTTCGAGCTCTCGCCCGCGGGGGCCGGCCGATGAGCGCTCGGCTCGTGGCGCGCGACGTCGTGCTCGCGGTCGACCGCGACGACGCGTACGCCAACCTGCTGCTGCCCGCGCGCATCCGCGAGGCCGGGCTGAGCCCCGCCGACGCGGGCTTCGCGACCGAGCTCGCCTACGGCACGCTCCGCTGGCAGGGGCAGCACGACGCGCTCATCGCCGACGCGGCGGCCCGGCCGGTCGACGAGATCGACGCAGAGACGCTCGCGACGCTCCGCATCGGCTCCCACCAGCTCAGCCGCATGCGCGTGCCGGCGCACGCCGCCGTGCACGAGACGGTCGCCTTGCTCGGTCGCCGCAACAAGGGGCGGCTCGGCTTCGCGAACGCGGTGCTGCGTCGCCTCTCGGACGAGCCGTGGGAGCAGCGGCTCGCCCGCATCGCCGAGCGGCTCGGAGCCGACGAGCGGCTCGCGCTCGAGTCGTCGCACCCCGCGTGGGTGCTGCGCGCGCTGCGGCGCTCGCTCGACCGGGAGGGCGCCGCGGGCGAGCTCGAGTCGCTCCTCGAGGCCGACAACGAGCCGCCGGCCGTGCAGCTCGTCGCGCTCCCCGGGCTCGCCGACCCTGCCGACCTCGACCTCGCGCCGACCGCGAGCCCGCTCGGCCGCGTCGCGCCCGGCGGCGACCCCGCGCGAGTGCCGCAGGTCGCCGACGGCTCGTGGCGCGTGCAGGACGCGGGCAGCCAGCTCGCCGCGCTCGCGCTCACGCGCGCGCGGCCCGTCGCGGCGGGGGAGCGCTGGCTCGACCTGTGCGCGGGACCCGGTGGCAAGGCGGCGCTGCTCGCGGCCGAGGCCGCGGTGCACGGCGCGCGGCTCGAGGCGAACGAGGTCGCGCCGCATCGCGCGAAGCTCGTGCGCGACGCGGTCCGGTCGATCGGCCCGCGCCCCGACGTCGTCGTCGGCGACGGCCGCCGCTACGGCCGCGGGGAGACCGAGGGAGCCTTCGACCGCGTGCTGCTCGACGCCCCGTGCACGGGCCTCGGTGCGCTGCGCCGACGCCCCGAGGCGCGGTGGCGCAAGCAGCCGACCGACGTGCCGGAGCTCGCCGCCCTCCAGGTCGAGCTGCTCGAGGCCGCCGCGCGCGCCGTGCGCCCCGGCGGGCTCGTCGCCTACGTCACGTGCTCGCCGCACCTCGCCGAGACGCGCGCGGTCGTCGAGCGCGCATCCGCCCTCGGCCTCGAGCCGGTGCCGACGCGCGAGGTCGTCGCGACGCTCTCGCCCGGCATCGCGCTCGGCGAGACCGGCGACGCCGTGCAGCTCTGGCCGCACCGGAACGGCACCGACGCGATGTTCATCCAGCTGCTGACGCCCTCGCGCTAGCGCTAGAGGGCGCCCGCCTCGCCGCTCGCGGGGCGGATAGGGTGGCGGGCATGGTCAGGATCCACCCCAGCATCCTGTCGGCCGACTTCGTCAACCTCGAGCGCGACCTCGATCGCATCCGGGACGCCGACGGCGTGCACGTCGACGTCATGGACGCGCACTTCGTGCCCAACCTCACGTTCGGGCTGCCGATGGTCCAGCGCATCACCGAGGTGACGGAGCTGCCGATCGACGTGCACCTCATGATCGACGACCCCGACACGTGGGCGCCCGAGTACGCGATCCGCGGCGTCGAGTCGGTCACGTTCCACGCCGAGGCGACGAACGACGGCGTCGCGCTCGCGCGCGAGCTCCGCGCCCGCGGCACGCGCGCGGCGATCGCCCTCAAGCCCGGCACCGCGGTCGACGCGGTGCTCGAGCACTTGCGTGAGTTCGACATGGTGCTCGTCATGACCGTCGAGCCCGGCTTCGGCGGTCAGTCGTTCATGGCCGACATGATGCCGAAGCTCGTCGAGCTGCGAGCTCGCGCCGACGAGGCCGGCATCGAGCTCGCGCTGCAGGTCGACGGCGGCATCACCGCCGACACGCTGCCGATCGCGGCGGCCGCCGGCGCCGACGTCTTCGTGGCCGGATCGGCCGTCTACGGGCACGACGACGTGGCCGCGCGCATCGGCGCGCTCCGCGACGCCGGTAGCCTGGAGGCGTGAAGACCTTCGACGAGCTGTACGCCGAGCTCGAGCAGACGCTCGCCGAGCGACGACCGGGCTCCGGCACGGTCGCGGCGGTCGACGCCGGCGTCCACGAGATCGGCAAGAAGATCGTCGAGGAGGCGGCCGAGGTCTGGATGGCGGCCGAGCACGAGAGCGACGACGACGCGGCGCTCGAGATCTCGCAGCTGCTCTACCACCTCCAGGTGCTCATGCTCGCGAAGGGCATCTCGCTGCAGGACGTGTACCGACATCTCTGACGCGCCGTCCGCCGACCGTCAGACGATGCAAGGAACCCCCATGCTCAAGATCGCCGTGCCCAACAAGGGCTCGCTGGCCGAGACGGCCGCCCAGATGCTCGACGAAGCCGGCTACCGCGGCCGCCGCGACGGCAAGGAGCTCATCGTCGTCGACGCGCGCAACGAGGTGGAGTTCTTCTTCCTCCGCCCGCGCGACATCGCGACCTACGTCGGCTCGGGCGCGCTCGACGTCGGCATCACGGGTCGCGACCTGCTGCTCGACTCCGGCTCGCCCGCGCTCGAGGTCGAGGGCCTCGGCTTCGCGCGCTCGACGTTCCGCTTCGCGGGTCCCGCCGGCCGCTTCGGCGACGCCCGCGACCTCGCGGGCATGCGCGTCGCATCCTCCTACACGGGCCTCGTCGAGCGGCACCTCGCCCAGCACGGCGTCACCGCCGAGCTCGTGCGGCTCGACGGCGCGGTCGAGTCGGCCGTGCGGCTCGGCGTCGCGGATGCGGTGGCCGACGTCGTCGAGACCGGTGCGACCCTGCGGGCCCAGGGCCTCGAGGTCTTCGGCGAGCCGATCCTCGTGAGCGAGGCCGTGCTCATCACGAACGACGAGGGGGAGCACGGCACCGACAAGCCCGGGCTCTCGACGCTCAAGCGGCGTCTCGACGGCGTCATCGTCGCGCGCGACTTCGTGCTCGTCGACTACGACGTCCAGCGCTCGCGCCTCGACGCGGCGATCGGCATCGCGAGCGGCTTCGAGAGCGCGACCGTGAGCCCGCTGCACGACCCGGACTGGGTCGCCGTGCGCGTCATGGTGCGCAGTCAGGAGACGAACCAGATCATGGACGCCCTCGCCGACGTCGGCGCGCGCGCGATCATCGTCACGAACATCCAAGCCGCCCGCATCTAGGAGGACCGCCGTGCTCGCCACCCGCGTCATCCCGTGCCTCGACGTCGCCCACGGGCGCGTCGTCAAGGGCGTGCGCTTCCAGGGGCTCACCGACCAGGGCGACCCGGTCGAGCTCGCCGCCCGCTACGCCGAGCAGGGGGCCGACGAGCTGACGTTCCTCGACGTCAAGGCGACCGTCGAGGACGCGGGCACGATGCTCGAGGTCGTCGAGCGGTGCGCGGAGCAGGTCTTCATCCCCCTCACCGTGGGCGGCGGCGTGCGCAGCCGCGACGACGTCGCGCGGCTGCTCGCGCACGGCGCCGACAAGGTCGGCGTCAACTCCGCCGCGATCCGCGACCCCGAGCTGATCGACCGCATCGTCGCCGACTTCGGCTCCCAGGTGCTCGTGCTCTCGCTCGACGTCCGCCGCTCGACCTCGACTCCCTCCGGCTTCGAGGTCACGACGCACGGCGGCTCGCGCGGCGCGGGCCTCGACGCGCTCGAGTGGGCCGCAGAAGGCGTGCGCCGCGGCGTCGGCGAGCTGCTCGTCAACTCGATCGACGCCGACGGCACGAAGGACGGCTTCGACCTCGAGCTCACGCGCGCCGTGCGGCGCGTCGCGACGTGCCCGATCATCGCGTCCGGCGGCGCGGGGGAGCCGGCCGACTTCGCGCCCGCCGTCGCCGCGGGTGCCGACGCCGTGCTCGCCGCGAGCATCTTCCACAGCGGCCAGTGCTCGATCGGCGAGGTCAAGGCCGCGATGCGAGAGGCAGGGGTGACGGTGCGATGAACAGCGGTGCGATGAGCGAGCTGCCGGAGCTCAAGAAGGACGCCGACGGGCTCGTCGCAGCCGTCGTCCAGGACGACGCGACGGGCGACGTGCTCATGGTCGGCTACATGGACGACGAGGCGCTCCGCCGCACGGCGACCGAGGGCCGCGTGACGTTCTGGTCGCGCTCCCGGCAGGAGTACTGGCGGAAGGGCGACACCTCCGGCAACATCCAGGTGCCGCGCTCGATCGCGATCGACTGCGACGGCGACGCGCTCCTCATCCGCGTCGACCAGTCGGGCCCCGCGTGCCACACGGGCGAGCGGTCGTGCTTCTTCACGCCGGTGCCCGTGACCGTCGAGGCGCAGTCGTGACCCTCGGCTCCACGACCCGCGAGGCGTTCGACGCGCTCCTGCCCGACCACCGCATCGTGCCGGTCGTGCGCGAGGTCTTCCTCGACGCCGAGACGCCGGTCGGCGTCTACCGCCGCGTCGCCGCCGGACGACCCGGCTCGTTCCTGCTCGAGTCGGCCGAGCAGGGCGTCTGGAACCGCTACTCGTTCGTCGGCGTCGAGGCGTTCGGCCTCCTGACCTCCGATCGCGGCCGCGTCGAGTGGCGCTCCGCCTCGCTGAGCGCCGAGCGGCTGCTCGGCGACGACGTGGAGCGCAGCGGCCTCGACACGATCGAGCACGTGCTGCGCCGCTGGGCGACGCCCCGCATCGAGGGGCTCCCTCGCCTCACGAGCGGCATGATCGGCCACATCGGCTGGGAGGCCGTGCGCGAGCTCGAGCACCTCCCCGACGCCCCGGAGCGCGACGTCGACGTGCCCGCGATCGCGATGGCGCTCACGGCGACGCTCGTCGTGCTCGACCACCGCACCGGCGCCGCCCACCTCGTCGCGAACGTCGTCAACGACGGGGTGGACGGGCCGGATGCGCTGTGGCTCGACGCGCAGTCCCGGCTCGACGCGCTCGAGGCCGCCCTCGCCCGCGTCGAGCCCGGCTCGGTCGCCGCGATCGACCGGGACGCCGAGCCGGCCCCGAGCGCGCGCGTCGACGCCGAGGCGTTCCGCGCGATGGTCGAGCGCTCGAAGCGCCACATCGTCGACGGCGACGTCTTCCAGGTCGTGCTCTCGGCGCGCTTCGACCTGGAGACCTCGGCCGACCCGCTCGAGGTCTACCGCGTGCTGCGCATGCTCAACCCCTCGCCCTACCTCTACCTGCTCGCGCTCGAGGACGCCGATGGCGGCTCGTACGCCGTCGTCGGGTCGAGCCCCGAGGCCCTCGTGACCGTCCACGAGGGGCGCGCGACGATGCATCCGATCGCCGGCAGCCGCCCGCGCGGCGCCGACGCCGCCGCCGACCGCGACCTCGGCGACGAGCTGCTCGCCGACCCGAAGGAGCGCAGCGAGCACGTCATGCTCGTCGACCTCGCGCGCAACGACCTCGCGAAGGTGTGCGTGCCCGGCACCGTCGCGGTCACCGAGCTCATGGCGATCGAGCGCTTCAGCCACATCATGCACATCGTCTCGACGGTCGAGGGGCGGATGCGCGACGACGCGAGCGCGCTCGACGCGTTCCGCGCGACCTTCCCCGCCGGCACGCTCTCGGGAGCGCCGAAGCCGCGCGCGCTCGAGATCATCGACGAGCTCGAGCCCGCGCAGCGCGGCGTGTACGGCGGCGTGGTCGGCTGGCTCGACTTCGCCGGCGACGCCGACCTCGCGATCGCGATCCGCACGGTGACGATGCGCGACGGCGTCGCGCACGTGCAGTCGGGCGCCGGGCTCGTCGCCGACAGCGACCCGGAGAGCGAGCTCCAGGAGGTGCGGAGCAAGGCGGCCGCGCCGCTGCGCGCCGTGGCGGTCGCGAGCACGATGCGAGGGCTCGGCGCGTGAGGCGCGGCCGGCTCGTCGCGGTGCTCGCGCTGCTCGCGGCGGGCGCGCTCGGGCTGCTCGCCGCGACGCAGCCGTGGGCGAGCGCGGCGCTCGTCGACGGCCGCGAGCTCGCCGTCCCGGGCCAGGACCTCGCGGGCGGCCTCTCGATCCTCTCGCTCGCGATCGTGGCGCTCGCGCTCGTGCTGCCCATCTCGAGCCTCGCTTGGCGCTTCGCGCTCGGCGTGCTCGCCGTGCTGCTCGGCGCGCTGACCGCGGTGCACGCGCTCGCCTCGCGAGCCGGGATCCCGGCAGCGGTCGAGGCCGTCGTCGCCGACGCGACGGGCCTCGCCGGCACGGCGCAGGCCGCCGAGATCGCGAGCCTCGCCGAGGGACCGTGGCCGATCGTCGGGGCCGCGGCCGGCCTCGCCGCGATCGCCGGCGGGCTCGTCGCGCTCGTGACCGCCCGCCGCTGGCCCGAGCGCGCGCGCCGCGCCGAGCGCTACGAGCGCGGCACGGGCCTCGCGTGGGACGTCATGGACGACGGCGAGGACCCGACTCGATAGACTCGAGGGGTGCGGGCGCGCGAGCGCGCCCGGAAGACCGACCAAGGAGCATCGTGAGCGCACGCAAGGGCATCAGCGATCAGCACGCAGCTGATCACGGGATCGCGGAGTACGAGGCGTCGTTCGTCGACCCCGGCCACGGCAACTCGCGCGCCGCGTGGACGAGCGTCATCGTCATGATCCTCGCGGTCACGCTCGGCACGCTCTTCTTCTTCCTCGACATGCCCGCGCTCGTGTGGGCGAGCGCCGGCCTGCTCGTCATCGGCTTCCTGCTCTGGCCCATCCTCGCGAAGGCCGGCTTCGGGGTGAAGGACCACTGAGCGTGCTCGACGCGCTCACCGCGGGCGCGCTCGAGGACGCTGCCCGGCGGCGCGAGCAGCTGCCGGCCGATCGCCTGGAGGCGATCGCGCTGCGGTCGCGCACGCCCCTCGACGCCGCATCCATCCTCAGCACGCCGAAGGCCGACTCGCCCGGACCGCACATCATCGCCGAGGTGAAGCGCGCGAGCCCGTCGAAGGGACCGCTCGCCGACATCCCCGAGCCCGCCGCCCTCGCCGCGAGCTACGCGGCCGGCGGGGCGAGCGCGATCAGCGTGCTCACCGAGGAGCGGCGCTTCCTCGGCAGCCTCGACGACCTGCGCGCCGTGCGCGAGGCCGTCTCGGTGCCCGTGCTGCGCAAGGACTTCATCGCCGACGAGTACCAGCTGCTCGAGGCGCGCGCGTTCGGCGCCGACATCGCGCTGCTCATCGTCGCCGCGCTCGAGCCCGCGCGGCTCGTGCGGCTGCACCGCTTCGCCACGGGGCTCGGGCTCTCGGTGCTCGTCGAGGTGCACGACGAGCGCGAGATCGACGCCGCCCTCGAGGCCGATGCGCGCATCCTCGGGGTCAACACGCGCGACCTCAAGACGTTCACGATGCACCCCGAGCGCTTCGCCGAGCTGCGCGAGCGCATCCCGGCCGGCACCGTCGCGGTCGCCGAGTCGGGCGTGCGCTCGGCCGCCGACGTCGCGCGCTACCGGCAGGACGGCGCGGATGCCGTGCTCGTCGGCGAGGCGCTCGTCACCGACGGCGACCCCGCGTCGCGCGTCCGAGAGTTCGGGAGGGCCGCATGACGGAGCACCAGACGGCGCTGCGGGAGCAGCACGGGCCGTGGTTCGGCGAGTTCGGGGGCGTGTTCATGCCCGAGCCGCTCATGGCCGCGATCGACGAGCTCGCCGCGTGCTACGAGGAGTGCAAGCGCGACCCGGAGTTCCAGGCCGAGTTCGCCGCGCTCTCGCGCGGCTACACCGGTCGCCCCTCGATGCTCACCGAGGCGAAGCGGCTCTCCGAGATCGCCGGCGCGCGCATCCTGCTCAAGCGCGAGGACCTCAACCACACCGGCAGCCACAAGATCAACAACGTGCTCGGCCAGGCGCTCGTCGCCCGCCGCCTCGGCAAGTCGCGCCTCATCGCCGAGACGGGCGCGGGCCAGCACGGCGTCGCGACCGCGACCGCCGCGGCGCTGTTCGGCATGGAGTGCGTCGTCTACATGGGCGAGGTCGACACCGAGCGGCAAGCGCTCAACGTCGCCCGCATGCGGCTGCTCGGCGCGCAGGTCGTGCCCGTCAAGACCGGCTCCCGCACGCTCAAGGACGCGATCAACGAGGGCTTGCGCGACTGGGTCGCGAACGTCGACTCGACGCACTACCTCATGGGCACCGTCGCCGGTCCCCACCCGTTCCCCGAGATGGTGCGCGACTTCCACCGCGCGATCGGCGAGGAGGCGCGCGAGCAGACGATCGCGCTCACCGGCGCCCTGCCCGACGCCGTGCTCGCGTGCGTCGGGGGCGGCTCGAACGCGATGGGCATCTTCCACGCCTTCCTCGACGACCCGGGCGTGCGCCTCATCGGCCTCGAGGCCGCGGGCGACGGCCCGACCACCGAGCGCCACGCGCTCTCGATCGAGCGCGGCGCGCCGGGCCTGCTGCACGGCATGCGCACCTACCTGCTGCAGGACGACGACGGCCAGACGCTCGAGTCGCACTCGATCTCGGCCGGTCTCGACTACCCCGGCGTCGGTCCCGAGCACGCGTGGCTCCACGACCTCGGCCGCGCCGAGTACCAGCCGGTGAGCGATGCGGAGGCGATGGATGCGTTCCTCGCGCTCACGCGCGCCGAGGGCATCATCCCGGCCATCGAGTCGGCGCACGCGATCGCGGGCGCGATGCGGCTCGCCCAGGAGTCGCCCGGCTCGACGCTGCTCGTCTCGCTCTCGGGGCGCGGCGACAAGGACGTCGCGACCGCGGGCCGCTGGTTCGGCCTGCTCGACGAGGACGCGGGGCAGGCATGACCCGGATCTCGACCGCCGACGCCATCCGCGCGACCGGCGAGCGCGCGCTCATCGGCTACCTGCCGGTCGGCTTCCCCGACCTCGCGACGAGCGTCGAGGCGGCCGTCGCGATCGCCGAGGCCGGCTGCACCGCGATCGAGCTCGGCGTGCCCTACTCCGATCCCGCGATGGACGGCCCCGTCATCCAGTCGGCGACGCAGGCCGTGCTCGACCGCGGCTTCCGGCTCGACGAGCTCTTCTTCGGCGTCGAGGCGATCACCGCGCGCACGAGCGCGCCCGTGCTCGTCATGACGTACTGGAACCCGGTGCTGCGCTACGGCGTCGACCGCTTCGCCGAGCGCCTCGCCGCCGCCGGCGGCGCAGGCCTCATCACGCCCGACCTCACGCCCGAGAACGCCGCGGAGTGGCTCGCGGCCGCCGAGCGGCACGGGCTCGACCGCATCTTCCTCGCGGCGCCCTCGTCGTCCGACGCGCGGCTCGACGCCGCGATCTCGGCCTCGCGCGGCTTCGTCTACACCGTCTCGACGATGGGCACGACGGGCGCGCGCACCGACGTCGACCGGGCAGCTCGCGCGCTCTCCGAGCGCATCGCCGAGCGCGCCGCGGTGACGGGCGGCGAGGCGCTGCGGTGCGTCGGCCTCGGCATCTCGACCGCTGAGCAGGTGCGGGACGTGCTCGAGTACGCCGACGGCGCGATCGTCGGCTCCGCGCTCGTCCGCGCGCTCGACGAGGGCGGCGTCCCCGCCGTGCGCGCGCTCGCCGCCTCGCTCGCCGAAGGTACACTCGCACCGACCGAACGAAAGGGCGCGACCGCGTGACCGTCTTCCAGAGCATCCCGAGTCCCGCGCCCGAGTGGCAGCAGGTGCCGGTGGGCCAGTGGCTCGACGCGATC
Organism: Agrococcus sp. TSP3-2-1; assembly: GCF_049897585.1. Taxonomy (NCBI): domain Bacteria; kingdom Bacillati; phylum Actinomycetota; class Actinomycetes; order Micrococcales; family Microbacteriaceae; genus Agrococcus; species Agrococcus sp. TSP3-2-1. The sequence goes on along the minus strand of NZ_JAFCWN010000007.1, from coordinate 82,802 downwards.
GGTGTCCTCGGCCTCGTCCAGGGCTCCATGACCGGCGCGGTCGTCTTCGGCATCGTGCTCGGCGTCGTGCTCGCGATCCTCGCGCTCGTCGGGATGCTCGTCACCGGCCGCCTCACGCGTCGCGACGCGGCGTGGACGGTCGTCGCCTCGCTCGCCTTCGCGCTCCTCATCTCGTGGGTGCTGCGCATGGTCGGCCCCTCGTGGGGCATCCAGACCTACGCGCTGTGCATCCTCGCCGGCATCATCGTCGCGGCGGTGCTCACCGGCTGGCGCCTGCACCAGCGCGGCGTCGAGGCGGGCTACGTCATCGACGTCGCCGTCTGGGCCGTGCTGCTCGGCATCGTCGCCGCTCGCGCCTTCCACGTCATCACGCATCCGGACGACTACTTCGGCCCCGGTCGCGACCCGCTCTCGGCGCTCTACATCTGGGAGGGCGGCATCGCGATCTTCGGCGCCCTCATCGGCGGCGCGATCGGCGTGTGGATCGGCTGCCGCCAGACGGGCCTGCGCTTCTCGACGTTCGCCGACGCGCTCGCGCCGGGCCTGCTGCTCGCGCAGGCCTTCGGCCGGCTCGGCAACTGGTTCAACCACGAGCTCTTCGGCCAGCCGACGTCGCTGCCGTGGGGCCTCGAGATCGAGGCGACGAACCCCGCCTACCCCGTCGGGCTCCCCGAGGGCGTGCTCTTCCACCCGACCTTCGCGTACGAGATCATCTGGAACGTGCTCGGCGCCGCGCTGCTGCTGTGGCTCGACCGCAAGCGCGACATCCAGTGGGGCCGCCTCATCGCGCTCTACCTCATCTGGTACGGCGTCGGCCGCTCGGTCTTCGAGACGATCCGCGTCGACCCCTCCGAGCTCTTCCTCGGCATCCGCACGAACGTCTGGATGGCGTTCCTCGCGATCGTCGTCGGCGTCGTCGTGTGGGTGGTGCAGTCGCGCCGCCACCCGGGCCTCGAACCGTCCCCGTGGCAGCCCGGACGCGAGCCCGGCGCCGATCAGGTGCTAGATTCTGACGTCTACACCGAGACCCCCGAGTCCCGCACCCAGGACGAGGCGGCCCCAGCCGCAGAACCCGCGGCAGCACACCAGTAGGACTGCGCGCTCCCAGCGCGCGGCGGGCCGACGGCGTCCCGCTCCCGATCGCGAGAGCAGGAGCAGCATGCGATCAGTCAGCGAGCCCATTTCCTCGGGCTTCCAGGGCATGGCGGTGCCGGCGAAGGCCGGGATGTACGACCCGCGCCATGAGAAGGACTCGTGCGGCCTCGCCATGGTCGCCACCACGCGCGGCACGCCCGGGCACGACATCGTCGCGCTCGCGCTCGACGCGCTGCGCAACCTCGAGCACCGCGGCGCGGTCGGCTCCGACGCCGGCACGGGCGACGGCGCGGGCATCCTCACGCAGTTGCCGGATGCGTTCCTGCGCGAGGTCGCGCCCTTCCCGCTCCCCGAGGCGGGCACCTATGCCGCGGGCCTCGCGTTCCTCCCGCTCGACGAGCGCGAGCGCGCCCGGGTCCGGGACGGCATCCGCGAGATCGCCGGGCAGGAGCGCCTCACGGTGCTCGGCTGGCGCGAGGTGCCCACCGTGCCCGACGCGCTCGGCAAGCTCGCGCGCGCCGCTTGCCCCAAGATCGAGCAGCTCTTCGTCGCCGCGGCGGGCTCGCCGGTGTCGGGCATCGAGCTCGACCGGCTCACGTGGCGGCTGCGCAAGCGCATCGAGCGCGAGCTGGGGGAGTACCTCCCGTCGCTCTCGAGCCGCACGATCACGTACAAGGGCATGGTCACGACGCTCCAGCTCGAGCCGTTCTACCCCGACCTCTCCGACCCCCGCTTCGAGACGCGGCTCGCGATCGTGCACTCGCGCTACTCGACGAACACCTTCCCGTCGTGGCCGCTCGCGCAGCCGCTGCGGATGATCGCCCACAACGGCGAGATCAACACCGTCGAGGGCAACCGCAACTGGATGCGCGCGCGCGAGTCGCAGCTCGCGTCCGAGCTGCTCGGCGACCTGCGGCCCGTGCGGCCCATCATCACCCCGGGGATGAGCGACTCCGCCTCGTTCGACGAGGTGCTCGAGCTGCTGACGCTCGCGGGCAGGTCGCTCCCGCACGCGCTCATGATGATGGTGCCGCAGGCGTGGGAGAACCAGCCGGACATGCCGCAGGAGCTGCGCGACTTCGCCGAGTACCACTCGCTGCTCATGGAGCCGTGGGACGGCCCGGCCGCGATCGCCTTCACCGACGGCTCGCTCGTCGGCGCGACCCTCGACCGCAACGGGCTGCGCCCGGGCCGCTGGCTCGAGACCGACGACGGGCTCTTCGTGCTCGCGAGCGAGACGGGCGTGCTGCCGATCGCGCCCGAGCGAGTCGTGCGCCGCGGCCGGCTGCAGCCGGGCCGGCTCTTCCTCGTCGACACCGAGGCGGGCCGCTTCGTGCCCGACGAGGAGGTCAAGGCCGAGCTCGCGGCGATGGAGCCGTGGGGCGAGTGGCTCGACTCGAGCCGCATCCACCTCGCCGACCTCCCCGAGCGCGAGCACGTCGCGCACACGGCCGCGTCGGTCACGCGTCGCCAGCGCACCTTCGGCTACACCGAGGAGGAGGTGCGGCTGCTCATCGGGCCGATGGCGAAGACGGGCGCCGAGCCGCTCGGCGCGATGGGCAGCGACACGCCCATCGCCGTGCTCGCGAAGCGGCCGCGGCTGCTGTTCGACTACTTCGCGCAGGCCTTCGCACAAGTGACGAACCCGCCGCTCGACAGCCTGCGGGAGTCGATCGTGACGAGCACCTCGATGGGGCTCGGCCCGGTGCGCAACCTCCTCACCGCGACGCCCTCGCACGCGAGCCAGATCATCCTCGACTTCCCGGTGATCGACAACGACCAGCTCGCGAAGATCCGCTCGATCGACCGCACGCCCGGTTCGCGCCGCACGGTCGTCGTGAAGGGGCTCTACCGGGTCGACGGCGGTCCCGAGGCGATGGAGCGGCGCCTCGAGGAGCTCTGCCGCGAGGTCGACGAGGCGATCGCCGACGGCGCGCAGTTCATCGTGCTCTCCGACCGCGACTCGACCGACCAGCTCGCGCCCATCCCGACCCTGCTCATGACGAGCGCCGTCCACCACCACCTCATCGCCGCATCCACTCGCATGCGCGCCGGGATCGTGGTCGAGGCCGGCGACGTGCGCGAGGTGCACCACGTCGCGCTCCTGATCGGCTACGGCGCGAGCGCCGTCAACCCCTACCTCGCGATGGAGACGGCCGAGCAGCTCGCGCTCACGGGCCAGCTCGGCGCCGACGTCGACACCGCCGTGCGCAACCTCATCAAGGCGCTCGGCAAGGGCGTGATCAAGATCATGTCGAAGATGGGCATCTCGACCGTCGGCGCTTACGGCGGCGCGCAGGCGTTCGAGGCCGTCGGCCTCTCGCAAGAGCTCGTCGACCGCTTCTTCGTCGGCACCCACTCGCCGCTCGGCGGCGTCGGGCTCGACGTCATCGCCGAGGAGAACCGGCTCCGACACCGGTCGGCCTACCCCGACGAGCGCGCCCCGCTCGCGCACGAGCGGCTCGCGACGGGCGGCGAGTACCAGTGGCGCCGCGACGGCGCCCCGCACCTGTTCAGCCCGGAGGCCGTCTTCAAGCTGCAGCACTCGACCCGCACGGGCCGCTTCGACGTCTTCGAGCAGTACACGCGGCTCGTCGACGAGCAGGCGGAGCAGCTCCAGACCCTCCGCGGCCTGCTCGCCCTCCGCCCGGCCGCCGAGCCCATCCCGATCGACGAGGTCGAGCCGGTCGCCGAGATCGTCAAGCGCTTCTCGACCGGAGCGATGAGCTACGGCTCGATCTCCGAGGAGGCGCACGAGACGCTCGCGATCGCGATGAACCGGCTCGGCGCCAAGTCGAACACCGGCGAGGGCGGCGAAGACCTCGACCGGCTGCTCGACCCCGAGCGGCGCAGCGCGATCAAGCAGGTCGCCTCCGGCCGCTTCGGCGTCACGAGCATGTACCTCTCGCACGCCGACGACCTGCAGATCAAGATGGCGCAGGGCGCGAAGCCCGGCGAGGGCGGGCAGCTGCCGCCCGGCAAGGTGTACCCGTGGGTCGCGAGCACGCGGCACGCGACGCCGGGCGTCGGCCTCATCTCGCCTCCGCCCCACCACGACATCTACTCGATCGAGGACCTCAAGCAGCTCATCTTCGACCTCAAGCGCGCCAACCCGCGCGCTCGCGTGCACGTCAAGCTCGTGTCGCAATCGGGCATCGGCGCGGTCGCCGCTGGCGTCGTGAAGGCCAAGGCCGACGTCGTGCTCGTCTCCGGCCACGACGGCGGCACGGGTGCGAGCCCGCTGAACTCGCTCAAGCACGCGGGCACGCCGTGGGAGATCGGGCTCGCCGAGACGCAGCACACGCTCATGGTCAACGGCTTGCGCGAGCGCGTGAGCGTGCAGGTCGACGGGCAGCTGAAGACGGGGCGCGACGTCGTGATCGGCGCGCTGCTCGGCGCGGAGGAGTTCGGCTTCGCGACCGCGCCGCTCGTCGTCTCGGGGTGCATCATGATGCGCGTCTGCCACCTCGACACGTGCCCCGTCGGCGTCGCGACGCAGAACCCGGTGCTGCGCGAGCGATTCACGGGCAAGCCGGAGTTCGTCGTGCAGTTCTTCGAGTTCATCGCGCAGCAGGTGCGCGAGCTGCTCGCCTCGCTCGGCCTCCGCAGCCTCGACGAGGCCGTCGGGCGCAGCGACCTGCTCGAGGTCGATCGCGCCGTGCTGCACTGGAAGGCCGACGGCCTCGACCTCGCGCCCGTGCTCGCGACGCCCGCCGGCCTCGAGGGCGCGCCGCGCCGCACGAGCGAGCAGGACCACGAGCTCGAGCAGCAGCTCGACTCGCGCTTGCTCGAGCAGCTCGAGCGGGCGCTCGAGGCGGGGGAGCGGCTCGAGCTCGAGCTCGAGATCGCCAACACCGACCGGGCGGTCGGCACGATGCTCGGCAACGCCGTGACGATGCACGCTGGCGCCGCCGGGCTCGAGCCCGGGAGCGTGACGCTGCGGATGCGCGGCTCGGCGGGCCAGTCGCTCGGCGCGTTCGTGCCGCGCGGCATCGCGCTGCACCTCGAGGGCGATGCGAACGACTACGTCGGGAAGGGCCTCTCCGGCGGCCTCGTCACGGTCCGGCCCGAGCCCGGGGCCGCGCTCGTCGCCGAGCGCAACGTCATCGCCGGCAACGTCATCGGCTACGGCGCGACGAGCGGCGAGCTCTACCTCCGCGGCGTGGTCGGCGAGCGCTTCCTCGTGCGCAACTCCGGCGCGACGGCGGTGTGCGAAGGGGTCGGCGACCACGCGCTCGAGTACATGACGGGCGGCACCGCGGTGATCCTCGGGCCGACGGGCCGCAACCTCGGCGCCGGCATGTCCGGCGGCGTCGCGTACGTGCTCGACCTCGACGAGCGCCGCCTCAACCAGGAGTCGTTCCACCAGGGCGAGCTGCGCGTCGAGCCGCTCGTCGAGGAGGACGAGATCGAGCTGCGGGCCATCCTCGCCCGGCACGTCGAGCTCACCGGCTCCGCGGTCGCCGAGCGGCTGCTCGGCGACGGCCTCGCGCGCGTCTCGAAGCTCGTGCCGCGCGACTGGGCGGCCGTGCGCACCATCCGACTCGACGCCGAGCGCCACGGCGTCGACCCGGACTCCGACAACATCTGGCGGCAGATCCTGGAGGTGACCGGTGGCTGACCCGCGCGGCTTCCTGAAGGTAACGGAGCGCGAGCTCCCGAAGAAGCGCCCCGTGCCCGTCCGCATCCTCGACTGGCGCGAGATCGGCGAGCCCGGCGACAAGGCGGTGCTGCGCCGGCAGGCGGGCCGCTGCATGGACTGCGGCGTGCCCTTCTGCCACCAGGGCTGCCCGCTCGGCAACCTCATCCCCGAGTGGAACGACCTCACGTGGCGCGGCGAGGGCCGCGCGGCGAGCGACCGGCTGCACGCGACGAACAACTTCCCCGAGCTCACCGGGCGCTTGTGCCCCGCGCCGTGCGAGTCGTCGTGCGTGCTCGGCATCAACCAGCCCGCCGTGACGATCAAGTCGGTCGAGCAGGCGATCGCCGACGAGGCGTTCGCGAACGGCTGGACCGAGCCGCACCCGCCGGCGCGCCTCACCGGCAAGACCGTCGCGGTCGTCGGCTCCGGTCCCGCGGGGCTCGCGGCCGCGCAGCAGCTCACGCGCGCGGGCCACACGGTCGTCGTGTACGAGCGCGACGACCGCATCGGCGGCCTGCTGCGCTACGGCATCCCCGACTTCAAGCTCGAGAAGCGCACGCTCGAGGCACGCCTCGCGCAGATGCAGGCCGAGGGCACGCGCTTCCGCGCCGGCGTCGAGATCGGCCGCGAGCTCGGCTGGCAGGAGCTGCGCGAGCGCTTCGACGCGGTGCTCGTCGCGACCGGCGCGCCCGTCGCTCGCGAGCTCGACATCCCCGGCCGCGGCCTCGACGGCGTGCACCTCGCCATGGAGTACCTCGTGCAGCAGAACCGCGCCGTCGCCGGCACGGTGCCCGCCAACCAGATCTCGGCGCGCGGCAAGCACGTCGTCGTCCTCGGCGGCGGCGACACCGGTGCCGACTGCATCGGCACGGCGCACCGCCAGGGCGCGCTCTCGGTGACGAACCTCGCGATCGGTGTGCAGCCGCCGCGCGAGCGGCCCGAGCACCAGCCGTGGCCCGTGCACCCGAGCCTGTTCGAGGTGCAGTCGAGCCACGAGGAGGGCGGCGAGCGCGCCTACCTCGTCTCGACCGTCGAGCTGCTCGCGAACGCCGCTGGCGAAGTGCGCGCGCTCAAGGTCGCCGACACCGAGGTCGTCGACGGCGTGCGCCGACCGAAGGCCGGCACCGAGCGCGAGATCCCCGCCGACCTCGTGCTGCTCGCGCTCGGCTTCACGGGGGCGGATGCGTCGATCGGCGAGGCGCTCGACGTCCCGTTCGAGCGCGGTCTGCCCGTCCGCACACCCGACTTCGCGACCGACGTGCCCGGCGTGTTCGTGGCCGGCGACGCGGGACGGGGCGCATCCCTCATCGTGTGGGCGATCGCCGAGGGCCGCGCCGCGGCCGCGGCCGTCGACGCCCACCTCGAGGGGGAGTCGTCGCTGCCGGCGCCGGTGCGGGCGAGCGACCGGCCCTTCGCCATCGCCTGAGCCTCGCGCGCGCGGGCCTCTGAGAGGATGGAGGGGTCCGCGCCGATCCCACCCAGGCGGCACGAGCCACGGAAGCGAGAGACCTTTGAGACGAGCCAAGATCGTCGCGACGTTCGGGCCGGCACTCGCCGGCTATGAGATGACGAAGGCCGCGATCGCGGCCGGCATCGATGTCGCGCGCATGAACCTGAGCCACGGTGACCACAGCGTCCACGAGGAGGTGTACGCGAACATCCGGAGGGCATCCGACGAGCTCGGCAAGCCCGTCGGCATCCTGGTCGACCTCCAGGGGCCGAAGATCCGCCTCGGCAAGATCCGCGGCGGACCGTTCGAGCTCCGCGAGGGCGAGCGGTTCACCATCACCACCGATGAGATCGAGGGCGACGGCCGGCGCGCCGGCACGACCTTCAAGGGCCTCCCGGCGGACGTGAGCCCCGGCGACCCGCTGCTCGTCGACGATGGGCGCATCGTGCTGCGCGCGGTCGAGGTCACCGACACCGAGGTCGTGACCGAGGTCGAGGTCGGCGGACCGGTGAGCAGCAACAAGGGCATCAACCTGCCCGGCGTCGCCGTCAACGTGCCCGCGATGAGCGAGAAGGACGAGGACGACCTGCGCTGGGCGCTGAACCTCGGCGCCGACATCATCGCGCTCTCGTTCGTGCGCGACGCGAAGGACATCGAGCGCGTGCACGCGATCATGGACGAGGAGGGCCGCAGGCTCCCCGTCGTCGCGAAGATCGAGAAGCCGCAAGCGGTGCAGAACCTGCCCGACATCATCGACGCGTTCGACGCGATCATGGTCGCGCGCGGCGACCTCGGCGTCGAGCTGCCGCTCGAGCAGGTGCCGCTCGTGCAGAAGCGCGCGATCGAGCTCTCGCGCCGCTGGGCGAAGCCCGTCATCGTGGCGACCCAGGTGCTCGAGTCGATGATCGAGAACCCCCGCCCGACGCGCGCCGAGGCGAGCGACTGCGCGAACGCGATCTTCGACGGGGCGGATGCGGTGATGCTCTCGGGCGAGACGAGCGTCGGCAAGCACGCGATCACCACGATCGAGACGATGGCCCGCATCGTCACGGCGGCGGAGGAGCACGGCCTCGGCCGCATTCCGCCGCTCGGCACGAAGCCGCGCACGCAGGGCGGCGCGATCACGCTCGCCGCGCTCGAGGTCGCCGAGTTCGTGGAGGCGGCGGCGATCGTCGTCTTCACCGAGTCCGGCGACTCCGCGCGGCGCATGGCGCGGCTGCGCACGGCGATCCCGACGTTCGGCTTCACGCCCGACCCCGAGGTCGAGTCGCGCATGCAGATGATCTGGGGCATGCAGACGCACCTCGTCGACCGCGTGATGCACACCGACGACATGATCGCGCAGGTCGACGACGTGCTGATCGGCAAGCAGCTCGTGCCGGTCGGCAAGAAGGTCGTCGTGATCTCGGGCATGCCGCCGGGCATCTCCGGATCGACGAACGACATCCGCATCCACGTCGTCGGCGACGTGCACGCCGAGGCCGCGCCCGCCTACCACGGCAAGCGGCGCATCGAGGTGCACCACCAGTCGGCGCCGCACCCTGCGGAGGGCTGAGCCCGCGACGCTCGAGAGCCCGGTCGATCCTCGGATCGCCCGGGCTCTCGCTCGTGCCGGTGGTGGGACTCGAACCCACACTCCTCGCGGAAGCGCATTTTGAGTGCGCCGCGTCTGCCGATTCCGCCACACCGGCTCACGGCCCGGACGATCGCCCGGTCGCTGCGAACACTAGGCTAGTGGCCATGACCGACGACCTCTTCGCCGAGCCCATCATCGACCAGGCTCCCGCCGAGCGCGCGACGACCGCGCGCACCGTGCTCGTCGCGGAGGACGAGTCGCTCATCCGCCTCGACATCGTCGAGACGCTGCAGGCCGCGGGCTTCGAGGTCATCGGCGAGGCGGGCGACGGCGAGCGCGCCGTCGAGCTCGCGACCGAGCTCGAGCCCGACCTCGTCGTCATGGACGTCAAGATGCCGAAGATGGACGGCATCAGCGCGGCCGAGAAGATCAGTGCCGCGAAGATCGCGCCGGTCGTGCTGCTCACGGCGTTCAGCCAGAAGGAGCTCGTCGAGCGAGCCGGCGAGGCGGGAGCGCTCGCCTACGTCGTGAAGCCGTTCACGCAGAACGACCTGCTGCCCGCGATCGAGATCGCGCTCGCGCGCTGGGACCAGATCCGCGCGCTCGAGAGCGAGGTCGCCGACCTCGCCGACCGCTTCGAGACGCGCAAGCTCGTCGACCGCGCGAAGGGCCTGCTCAACCAGCGCATGGGCCTCGCCGAGCCGGAGGCGTTCCGCTGGATCCAGAAGGCCTCGATGGACCGCCGCCTGACGATGGCCGAGGTCGCGCAGGCCGTCATCGAGCAGCTGAGCGCCAAGAAGTAGCCCCCCCCTCGCTGAGCGGTCACTTCAGCGCGTGAGCGGTCAACTCCGCGCGTGAGCGGTCAATTCCGCGCGTGAGCGGTCAATTCCGCGCGTGAGCGGTCACCTCCGCGCGTGAGCGGTCACCTGCGCGCGTGAGCGGTCACCTCCGCCCGTGAGCGGTCACCTGCGCGCGTGAGCGGTCACCTGCGCGCGTGAGCGGTCGCCTCCGCCCGCGAGCGTCGGCTCCGCGCACTCACCCGGCCCTCGCAGAGGCGTCTCTCCACAGCCTGATCCGCAGCCGCCCCCGACGTGGCCGCACGCGCGCATCATCCAGCGCATGGAGAGTCAGCACGGCTTCACGATCCAGCAGGGCCTCGATCGGGGGTACTCCGCAGCCGAGCTGCGATCGATGGCCTTCACGAGGCCCGCTCGCGGCGCCCGCATCACGGCCGCTGTGGGTGATGAGGCGCAGGCGCTCCTCGAGGCGGTGCGCGTCCTCGCCCGCGACGACCACTTCTTCTGCCACACGACGGCGGGACGCATCCATGGCATGCCGCTGCCCGCTCGGCTCGAGAAGGAAGCCACCGTCCACATCGCCTCGCCGACCGACGGCTCCCGGATGCGGCGCACGGGCGTCGTCGGTCACCGCCTCAAGTCCGAGGTGGTGGAGGTCGACGGGATGCGGGTAGAGGCGAGAGCGGACGCGTTCGTGCACCTCGCGACGATGCTCACCCTCGAGGAGCTGGTCGCGGTGGGGGACTGGTTGGTGTCGACGAAGCGACACGACCCACTGACCGTCGAAGATCTGACGGATGTGCTGCGACGCTACAAGGGAGCGCGCGGCCTCCACTTGGCTCGCCGAGCGCTGGCACTCGTCCGTGTCGGAGCCGAGTCGCCGCGCGAGTCGCTGGTGCGGCTCCTGATCATGGGTGCGCTGCCGGAGCCGACGCTGCAGCACGAGGTGTTCGACGCCACCGGCCTGTTCGTCGCTCGGCTCGACGCGAGCTGGCCGCACCTCAAGCTCGCCGTGGAGTACGACGGCGAGCATCACGCCGACCCTGCTCAGCAGGAGCGAGACCGCATCCGGCGCGAGAAGCTGCGTGCGCTCGGCTGGCACGTCATCGTCGTGACGAAGGATGATCTGCAGGACGGGGGCGTCCGGATCCTGCAGCGAATCGTCGCCGCGTACGAGCGCTACACCTCCTGGAACGCGGCCTGACTGACCGCTCGCGGGCGGAAGTGACCGGTCGGCGGCGGGGGCGGGTCAGCGGGTCTTGATGAAGTTCGTGATGCGGAGGGTCGAGGCTCGGCGGCCCTCGTCGTCGGTGCAGACGATCTCGTGCACGGTCATGGACCGCCCGAGGTGGACAGCCGTGCACTCGGCCGTCACCCATCCGCTCGTGATCGAGCGCGTGTGGGTCGCGTTGATGTCGGTGCCGACGGCGTAGCGGCCCTCGCCCGCGTGGATGTTCGCGCTCACCGAGCCGAGCGTCTCGGCGATGACGCAGTAGGCACCGCCGTGCACGAAGCCCGCCGGCTGCCGGTTGCCCTCCGCGGGCATGCGCGCGACCGAGTGCTCGGCCGAGAGCTTGAGGAACTCGATCTGCATGCGCTCGGCGAGCTCCCCGCCCGGCCGCTGCTCGAGCCGCGCGAGCACCGCTCGCGTCGCCTCGTCGACCTCGTGCTCGATCGGCTCCGGGCTCACGCGCGCTCCTCGCTCGGCTGGGGTGTCGGCAGCCCCGGCTAGGCTGACTGCCGTGTCGGATCCGAAGCCTACCCTCATGGTCATCGACGGCCACTCCCTCGCGTTCCGGGCGTTCTTCGCCCTGCCGCTCGAGAACTTCGTCAACAGCGAAGGGCAGCACACGAACGCCATCCACGGCTTCTTGTCGATGCTGCTCAAGCTGCTGCAGGACCACCGGCCCACGCACCTCGCGGTCGCGTTCGACATCTCCCGGTTCTCGTTCCGCACCCGCGAGTACGCCGAGTACAAGGGCACGCGCGACGAGACGCCGAAGGAGTTCAAGGGCCAGGTGCCGCTGCTCGAGGAGGCGCTCCACGCGATGGGCGTGCGCACCCTCTCGAAGGAGGACTACGAGGCCGACGACATCCTCGCGACCCTCTCGGTGCAGGGCGCGAAGGCCGGCATGGACGTCTACGTCGTCTCGGGCGACCGCGACACGATCCAGCTCGTCAACGACGACGTGACGCTGCTCTACCCCTCGGTGCGCGGCGTCTCCGAGCTCAAGCGCTACACGCCCGAGACGGTGCGCGAGCGCTACGGCATCGAGCCCGCGCAGTACCCCGAGATCGCCGCCCTCGTCGGCGAGTCGAGCGACAACCTCATCGGCATCGACAAGGTCGGCGAGAAGACCGCCGTCAAGTGGATCACGCAGTACGGCACGGTCGAGAACCTGCTCGCGCACGCCGACGAGATCAAGGGCGTCGTCGGCAACAACCTGCGGGAGCAGCGCGAGCGCGCCGAGCGCAACCGCCGCCTCAACCAGCTGCTCACCGACGTCGACCTCGGCGTCGAGCTCGACGAGCTCGCGCGCGGCCAGGTCGACGAGGCGAAGCTGCGCGAGGTGTTCCAGCGGCTGCAGTTCCGCACGCTGCTCGACCGCGTGCTCAAGCAGGAGGGCACGGGCGAGCCGGCCGCCGCGCTCGAGCCCGAGGTGCAGGCGCCCGCGGTGCAGAAGCTCGTCGATGAGGAGCTCGACCTGTGGCTCTCGCGCGCGAAGGGCACGGTCGCCGTCTCGATCGCGCCCGACGGCGCCGGCGGCATCGCGGGCTTCGGCGTCGCGACCGAGGGCGCGAGCGCCTACGTGCCGTTCAAGGCCGGCACGGCCGACTACGACGGATTCGTCGAGTGGCTCGCGTCGGACGCCCCGAAGGCGCTCCACGACGTCAAGGCATCCATCAAGCTCCTCGAGGGCGCGGGGCTCCGCCTCGGCGGCGCCGCGCACGACACGCGCGTCGCCGCGTGGCTGCAGACGCCCACCGCGCCGCCCAAGACGTTCGAGCTCGACTGGCAGACCGAGGCGCTGCTCGGCGCGACGCTCCCGGCGCCCGACCCCAACCAGCTCGTGCCCGAGGTCGAGCCCGAGCAGCTCGGCACCGTCGCGTGGCTCACGGGCGAGCTCTCGCGCGCCCAGCGCTCGCGCCTCGACCCGGGGACGCTCGGCGTGCTCGACGACATCGAGCTGCCGCTCATGCCTGTGCTCGTGCGCATGGAGCGCCAGGGCGTGCACATGGATCGCGACGTGCTCCAGCGCATCCTCGACGAGATGCGCGCGAAGGCGGCCGAGCACGCCGAGGCCGCCTACGCCGAGATCGGCCACGAGGTGAACCTCGGCAGCCCGAAGCAGCTGCAGGCGGTGCTGTTCGAAGAGCTCGACATGCCGAAGACGCGCGCGACGAAGACGGGCTACTCGACCGACGCCCAAGCGCTCGCCGACCTGCAGGAGACGAACCCGCACCCGTTCCTCGGCCTGCTCCTGCAGCACCGCGAGACGTCGAAGCTCGCGCAGATCATCGAGGGGCTGCTGCGCGCGATCCAGGACGACGGCCGCATCCGCACCCGCTACGACCAGACCGGCTCGGCCTCCGGCCGCCTCTCGTCGAACGACCCGAACCTGCAGAACATCCCGGTGCGCACGGAGGTGAGCCGCGAGATCCGCTCGGCGTTCGCGCACGGGCCCGAGTTCGAGACGATGCTCACCGCCGACTACTCGCAGATCGAGATGCGCATCATGGCGCACCTCTCGGGCGACGAGGGGCTCATCGAGGCGTTCCTCTCGGGCGAGGACCTGCACCGCTTCGTCGGCAGCCGCATCTTCGGCGTCGACCCGAGCGAGGTCACGGCGCTGCAGCGCGTCAAGGTCAAGGCGATGAGCTACGGCCTCGCGTACGGGCTGAGCGCCTTCGGGCTCTCGAAGCAGCTGCGCATCTCGCAAGCCGAGGCGAAGCAGCTCATGCTCGACTACTTCCAGCGCTTCGGCGGCATCCGCGACTACCTCCGCGGCGTCGTGATGCAGGCGAAGGACGACGGCTACACGACCACGATCTTCGGCCGCCGCCGCCCGTTCCCCGACCTGTCGTCGTCGAACCGCGTGCTGCGCGAGAACGCCGAGCGGCAGGCGCTCAACTCGCCCATCCAGGGCTCGGCCGCCGACATCATCAAGCGCGCGATGATCGCGATCGACCGCCGCATCGCCGACGAGGGGCTCGGCTCGCGCATGCTGCTGCAGGTGCACGACGAGCTCGTCTTCGAGGTCGCGACCGGTGAGCGCGAGGCGCTCGAGGCGATCGTCCGCGCCGAGATGGGCGGCGCGGCCGAGCTCTCGGTGCCGCTCGAGGTGCAGGTCGGCGTCGGCCCGAACTGGGACGCCGCCGCGCACTGAGCCGCGACGTCCGTGCCCGCCGGGCCCACAGCATCCGACCCCCAGGGGCCGACGCCTAGGCTGGCGGCATGAACGACTCCGCGCTCCGGTTCGGCCTCTTCGTCCCGCAGGGATGGCGCCTCGACCTCGTCGGCATCGCGCCCGCCGAGCAGTGGGGGCGGATGCTCGAGGTCGCGGAGCGCGCGGACGCCGGCCCGTGGCACTCGGTGTGGGTCTACGACCACTTCCACACCACGCCGCAGCCGACCGACGAGGCGACGCACGAGGCGTGGACGCTCATGGCCGCGCTCGCCGCGAGCACGAGCCGCGTGCGGCTCGGCCAGATGTGCACGTGCATGGGGTACCGGAACCCCGCCTACCTCGCGAAGGTCGCCGCGACCGTCGACGTCATCTCCGGCGGCCGGCTCGAGTTCGGCATCGGCGCCGGCTGGTACGAGCACGAGTGGCGCGCCTACGGCTACGGCTTCCCGGGCGTCGGCGACCGCATCTCGGCGCTCCGCGACGGCGTGCAGATCATCCAGCGGCTGTGGGCCGAGGGTCGCGCGACGCTCGAGTCGGAGTCGTTCTCGGTCGACGGCGCCATCTGCCGGCCGCAGCCGCTGCAGACCGGGCGCGACGGCCGTCCCCGCATCCCCACCTGGATCGCGGGCGGCGGCGAGCAGCGCACGCTCCGCTACGCGGCGAAGTGGGCCGACGCGACGAACTTCGGCGGCTCGCCCGAGCAGTTCGCGCGCAAGCGCGACGTGCTGCTGCGCCACCTCGAGAAGGAGGGGCGCGACCCCGCCGAGGTGCGGCTGACCTCCAACCTCAACATCGTCGTGCGCGAGAGCGAGGCCGAAGCGCGCCGCGTCGTCGACGCGGTCAACGCGCGCGCCGACTCGGCGATGCCCGCCGAGCACGCCGGCACGGGCTTCTCGACGCGCGGCGCCGTCGTCGGCACGCCGCAGATGGTCGTCGACCACGTCGGGGCGCTCCGCGAGGCGGGACTCGGCACGCTCATCGCCTACATGCCGGAGGTCGCGTTCGAGCAGGACGGCATCGAGCTCTTCGAGCGGGAGGTCATGACCGCCCTCCGCTGATGCGTAGGCTTGCGGCATGACTGACGAGAGAGTCGGCGCGACGTCGCGCCAGCAGACCGAGATCGACCGGATCGCGGAGGACTACGTCCACCGCGCCGCCGCCATGAACCCCGAGATCAACGTGTACGTGGGCCTCGAGGGCGACAAGGCCGGCTACGGCGACTACTCGCCGAGCGGCCGCGACGCCGATGCCGCGCTCGCGCGCGAGGTGCTCGCCGCCCTCCAGGCCGCCGAGCCCGTCGACGACGTCGACTGGGTGACGAAGACCGACCTCTCGCGCGAGCTGCAGCTCGAGCTCGACGTGCACGACTCCGGCTGGGGCGACCGCGACCTCAACAACCTCGCGAGCCCCGCCTCGGGCATCCGCGACATCTTCGACCTCATGTCGACCGGCAGCGAGGACGACTGGTCGACGATCGCGCAGCGCATGCGCAACGTGCCCGCGGCGATCGACGGCTACATCGCCTCGCTTCGCAACGGCATCGCCACCGGCAACACGCCCGCGGCGCGCCAGATCGACAACGTGCTCGAGCAGTTCACCGACTACGCGCCGGGCAAGGGCTTCTTCCACGACTTCGCCGCCTCCGCGAAGGCGGGGGACCGGGAGCTGCCCGCCTCGCTCCGCGACGACCTCGCGAAGGCAGCAGGCGAGGCGACCGAGGCGCACGCGCGGTTCGCGGAGTTCCTGCGCACCGAGCTCGCCGCATCCGCCAACCCCGTCGACGCCGTCGGCCGCGACTTCTACTCGCTCATGTCGCGCCGCTTCCTCGGCGCCGCCGTCGACCTCGACGAGACCTACGCGTGGGGCATCGAGGAGCTCGACCGGATGCGCACCGAGCAGGAGGCGATCGCGAACGAGATCCTGCCGGGCGCGACCGTGCAGGAGGCGATCGCGCACCTCGACCAGGACGCGAGCCGCAAGCTCCACGGCACCGACGCGCTCAAGGCGTGGATGCAGGAGACGAGCGATCGCGCGATCGAGGAGCTCGGCCGCACCCACTTCGACATCGCCGAGCCCATCAAGGCGCTCGAGTGCATGATCGCGCCGACGCAGACCGGCGGCATCTACTACACCGGTCCCGCCGACGACTTCTCGCGGCCGGGGCGGATGTGGTGGTCGGTGCCCGCGGGCGTCACCGAGTTCGACACGTGGCGCGAGCTCACGACCGTCTACCACGAGGGGGTGCCGGGCCACCACCTGCAGATCGCGCAGGCGACGTACAACCGCGCGCAGCTCAACCTGTGGCGCCGCGCGTTCGCCGGCACCTCCGGCCACGCCGAGGGCTGGGCGCTCTACGCAGAGCGGCTCATGGAGTCGCTCGGCTACCTCGACGACCCGGCCGACCGGCTCGGGATGCTCGACGGCCAGCGGATGCGCGCGGCGCGCGTCGTGCTCGACATCGGCGTGCACCTCGGCAAGCCGCGCCTCGACGGCACGGGGGAGTGGGACTTCGACTACGCCTTCGAGTTCATGAAGTCGAACGTCAACATGAACGAGCCGTTCGTGCGCTTCGAGGTCAACCGCTACTTCGGCTGGCCGGGCCAGGCGCCGTCCTACAAGATCGGCCAGCGCATCTTCGAGCAGATCCGGGATGCCGCGCAGGAGGCCGAGGGCGACGCGTTCGACCTCAAGCGCTTCCACACCCGCGTGCTCAACATCGGCGGCGTCGGGCTCGACACGCTGCGCGAGGCCGTGCTCCGCAGCTGAGCGCTGGTTGTCCGGGATGCCCATCCGCGTATAGGATTGCCGGGCCACTCGTGTGGCGCCCAATCAATCCGAACCGCTGGATGGGCATCCACATGCCCGCAGCCCGACATCCCCCCATAAGGCACCTTGAACTCTATGACCACTGCAACGACCACGGCTCCCAAGCAGGTCGCTGTGAACGACATCGGCTCGGCCGATGACTTCATGGCCGCCGTTGAGAAGACCCTGAAGTTCTTCAACGACGGCGACCTCATCGAGGGCACCGTCGTCAAGATCGACCGCGACGAGGTCCTCCTTGACGTCGGCTACAAGACCGAGGGCGTCATCCCCTCGCGCGAGCTCTCCATCAAGCACGACGTCGACCCCTCCGAGGTCGTCGAGGTCGGCGACACCGTCGAGGCGCTCGTCCTCCAGAAGGAGGACAAGGAGGGTCGCCTGATCCTCTCGAAGAAGCGCGCGCAGTACGAGCGCGCCTGGGGCGATGTCGAGCGCATCAAGGACGAGGACGGCGTCGTCACCGGCACGGTCATCGAGGTGGTCAAGGGCGGCCTCATCGTCGACATCGGCCTCCGCGGCTTCCTGCCGGCCTCGCTCATCGAGCTGCGCCGCGTCCGCGACCTCACGCCGTACCTCGGCCAGGAGATCGAGGCGAAGATCCTCGAGCTCGACAAGAACCGCAACAACGTCGTGCTCTCGCGCCGCGCGCTCCTCGAGGAGACGCAGTCGGCCTCGCGCGGCCAGTTCCTGCAGTCGCTCCAGAAGGGGCAGGTCCGCAAGGGCGTCGTCTCGTCGATCGTCAACTTCGGCGCGTTCGTCGACCTCGGCGGCGTCGACGGCCTCGTGCACGTCTCCGAGCTCTCGTGGAAGCACATCGAGCACGCCTCGGAGGTCGTGGAGGTGGGCCAGGAGGTCACCGTCGAGATCCTCACCGTCGAGCTCGACCGCGAGCGCGTCTCGCTGTCGCTCAAGGCGACGCAGGAGGACCCGTGGCAGATCTTCGCCCGCACGCACGCGATCGGCCAGGTCGCACCGGGCAAGGTCACGAAGCTCGTCACGTTCGGCGCGTTCGTGCGCGTCGCGGACGGCATCGAGGGCCTCGTGCACATCTCGGAGCTCTCGGCGAAGCACGTCGAGACGGCTGACCAGGTCGTCGCGGTCGGCGACGAGGTCTTCGTGAAGATCATCGACATCGACCTCGAGCGCCGCCGCATCTCGCTCTCGCTCAAGCAGGCGAACGAGGGCGTCGACCCCGACGGCACCGACTTCGACCCGGCGCTCTACGGCATGCTCGCCGAGTACGACGAGCAGGGCAACTACAAGTTCCCGGAGGGCTTCGACCCCGAGACGAACGAGTGGAAGGAAGGCTTCGAGTCGCAGCGCGAGGCCTGGGAGGCCGAGTACGCGGCCGCGCAGGCGCGCTGGGAGGCGCACAAGGCGCAGGTCGCCGCGGCCCGCGACGCCGAGCTCACCTCGAACGACGTGCCCTCGGGCGCATCGTCCTTCGGCGGCGGCTCCGACGACTCGGGCGCCGGCACCCTCGCCGACGACGAGGCGCTCGCCGCGCTCCGCGAGAAGCTCACCGGCTCCTCGGAGTAGTCAGCACCACCAGTGCGGGCCGTGCCTTCGGGCGCGGCCCGCGCTGCGTTCCCCGGTTGCGACTGCCCGGGATGCGATCCAGTGGCAGGATCGAGGCATGCCCGCCGACGACGCGATCACGCACGCCCTCGACTACGCCGACCGCTGGCTCGCCTACCGCCGCTGGCGGCTGCGGGTGCCGGGCGTGCAGCTCGCCGTGCGCATCGGCGGCGAGCTCGTGCTCGAGCGCGCGATCGGCATCGCCGACGAGGCGACGGGCGAGCCGCTCACGAACGACCACCGCTTCCGCATCGCCTCCCACTCGAAGGCACTCGCCGCGATCGCCGCGATGCGGCTCGTCGACGACGGCGTCCTCCGGCTCGACGATCCGCTCGGCGCGCTCGTGCCCGCGCTCACCGGCACCGACGCCGCCGGGCTCACGGTGCGCGAGCTGCTCTCCCACGGGAGCGGCGCGACGCGCGATGGCGACGACGTCGCCTTCTGGCAGCTCGCCGACGACTTCCCGGATGCCGACCGGCTCCGCTCGATCGCGACGTCCGGCGTCGCTCGGCTCGACGCATCCGCCGAGTTCAAGTACTCCAACATCGGCTTCGGCCTGCTCGGCCTCGCGATCGAGGCGGTGACCGCGCAGCCCTACGCCGACGCGCTCGCGCGCCTCGTGCTCGCGCCGCTCGGGCTCGAGGCCACGAGCGCCGACATCGAGGGCGCCTCGCAGCCGCTCGCGACCGGGCACTCCGCGCTGCACTCGAGCGACGTGCGGGCGCCGCTCGGCAGCCCCTCCTCGCGCGCGCTCGCCGCCGCGACGGGCGCCGTCTCGACCGCGGCGGAGCTCTCGGATGCGCTCCGCGCGGTCGTCGACGCCGACGACCGGCTGCTGAGCGGCACGGCACGACGGCGGATGCGGCAGCGCCAGTGGTCGACGTCGGGCCGCGACGGCGCGGTGGCGGGGTACGGTCTCGGGCTCCAGCTGCGCGAGGTCGACGGGCGCACGTGGCACGGCCACGGCGGGGCGTGGACGGGGCAGGCGACCCGCACGCTCGTCGACGCGGAGCGCGACGTCGTCGTGAGCGTGCTCGCGAACGCGATCGACGCGCCCGCCGAGGAGCTCGCCGTCGGCGTCGCCCGCATCCTGCAGGCTGCGCTCGAGCCCGCGGCCGAGCTCGCGGACGACGAGCTCGCGCTCGCGCGCTCGTTCGAGGGGTCCTTCGCGAGCATCTGGGGCCGGCTCGACGTCGTCGAGCTCGGCGGACGGCTGCTCGGCATCGCGCCGACGGCGGCCGATCCGCTCGCCTCGGTCGACGTGCTCACGCCGCGCGGCACCGATCGCGTGGTGATCGCCGCCGCGACCGGCATGGGCTCCGGTCACGAGGAGGCGATCGCCGAGCGCGACGAGTCAGGGCGCGTGGTGCGCTGGCGCGGCGCGTGGCACCAGCACGCGGTCGACCCCGTGCCCGCCGAGGCGGCGACGACCGCTTAGCCGGCGCCGTGCCTGTCGGTCGCCGGCCGCAGATCGGCGTTCCGCCGCCGGCGGGCCGAGCGCCACAGCGACCAGCCGAAGAGCCACAGCAGGAGCAGGCCGAGCACGACGAGGATCGGGGCGACGATCGCGAGCAGCGAGAGCCCGATCGCGCTCACGTCCTCGACCGTCGAGATGACCGGTGCCGCCGCGCCCGCGGTCGCGACGTTCGCCGCCGGGCGCACCGCGGTCTTGCCGACGTGCACCGCGAGCGCGATGGCCGCGCCGACGAGGATGGGCACCCACTGGTTCGAGGCGAAGAACTCGGCGGGGTCGGTGACCGCGACGGTCGAGGCGGTCGAGGACGAGCCGAACACGAGGCCGCCCGCCGCCGGGCGCACGAGCGACTGCAGCACGTCGTTCAGGCTGTCGACGGCCGGCACCTTGTCGGCGACGACCTCGACGACGAGCAGCACCGCGACGATGCCGATCACCCACCAGCTCGAGAGCCACGCCCAGCCCTCGGGGAGCGCGAGCAGGCCGGGGAAGAGCCGGTCGGCGAGCCCGACGACGAGCAGCGGGATGTACGCGTTCATGCCCGCTGCCGCGGCGAGCCCGGCACCCGTCAGGGCCTCCAGCACGATCCCTCCTCCCGCGGCGAGGGGCCGCTCGCGCCGATCGTAGCCCGCTGCCGCACTGCGAGGCGGGGAATCGCCCCGTGCGCGGTAGCGTCGGAGCATGATGGCGGCGGTCACGACTGCTCGCGCCGACGGGGCGCGGCCTGACCGTACCCGCGAGCGCGCGACCGCCGTCAACCAGCTGCTCTTCAGCGGCGCCGCGCTCGTGGCGTGGGCGCTCATGGTCGTCGTCGGCGACGTGCGCCAGGGCGAGCTGCTCTTCGGCGGCATGCTGCTCGTGTTCGCGCTCACGATCGCCGCGCTCGTCGTGCCGTGGAACCGCCTCCCGGTGCGCTGGATCGGGATCGTGCCGGTCGGCGACCTCGTCGCGGTGCTGCTGCTGCAGCTCTCGTACCCGGACGGCGAGGCGTGGCTGCTGTGGACGGTGCCGGCGACCTGGCTCGCCACCGTGCTCGGCTGGCGCGGCCTCGTGCTCGGCGCGGGCGGCTCGACGGTGCTCTTCTGGACGGCGCGGCTCGTCACCGACGAGCTCGGCGCGAGCATGCGCGACGTGCTCGGCCCGCTCGCGTTCGCCACCGCATCCGTCGTCGCCTTCATCGCCGCGCGCCGCTCCGCGGCGCAGCGGTCGCTGCTCGACGAGCAGGCCGACTACCTCGACCACGCGGTCGAGCGCGCCAGGCGGCAGGAGGACGCGGTGAGCGAGCTGCTCGACGCGGTCGACTTCGGCGTCGTGCGGATCGGCGCCGACGGCAGCATCTCGGTCGAGAACGACGCCCACGCGCGGCTCATGACGCCCGCCGACGACGCGCAGCTGTTCCAGGCGGACGGCGTGACGCCGACCGAGCCGGGAGCCGTGCCGGTCGCGCGCGCCCGGCGAGGCGAGACCTTCGAGAACCTGCTGCACTGGCAGGGGCCGCCAGGCGACCAGCGCCGCGCGCTCGTGTCGACCGCGCGCCGGCTCTTCGACATCAACGGCGCCGACGTGGGCGCGATCCTCGTCACCCGCGACGTGACCGCCGAGCAGCAAGCGGTGCACATCCGCGACGAGCTCGTCGCCTCCGTCTCCCACGAGCTGCGCACGCCGCTCACGAGCGTGCTGGGCCACCTCGACCTCGCCCTCGACTCCGGCGACGTCGGGCCCGGTGCGCGGCGCAGCCTCGAGATCGCCGAGCGCAACGCGTCGCGCCTGCTCGTCATCATCGGCGACATCCTCGCCGCGACCGCCGACGGGCCCGGCCGCTTCGACGTGCGTCCCGTGCGCGAGGACCTCGCGCGCGTCGTGCTCGCGTCGGTCGAGGCACTCGAGCCGCGCGCCGCCGAGCGCAACATCCGCATCGACAGCTCGGGCATCGAGCCGGCGGAGGCGGAGTTCGACCCCAACCGCATCCGGCAGGTGGTCGACAACCTCGTCGGCAATGCCGTCAACTACCACACGGGCGACGGCCTCATCGAGGTCGGCGTCACGGCCGACGACAAGCACGCGTGGCTCGTCGTGCGCGACGACGGGCCGGGCATCGCAGAGGACGCGTTGCCGAGGCTCTTCGAGCGCCGCTATCGCGCCCAGCCCTCCGGCAGGGCGACGGGCACCGGCCTGGGCCTGTCCATCAGCCGCGATCTCGTGCGCGCGCACGGCGGCGAGATCACCGTCCAGAGCGAGCCGGGCGGCGGCGCCACGTTCGTCGTCCGACTGCCTCGCCGCACCACGGGAGCGACCGCATGACCCTCGATCCAGACACCGTCATCCTCATCACGGCGATCGTCGTCCACGTCGCCGGCGGGCTCTTCGTGCTCGAGACGATGGTCCGCAAGGACGACCGCGCCGGCCGCGTCTGGGCGCTCGGCTTCCTCGCCGCGATGATCGCGACCGAGGCGTTCGTCGTCGAGGCCGTCATCGACGTGGGCGAGTGGCCGGTCGGCATCGGCCAGGGCGCGTGGGTCGCGAGCATGGGCCTGCTGTGGATCGGGTGCCGCGTCTTCAACGGCCGCCGCAGCGGCCGCGCCTCGCTCGTCGTCGCCCTCGCGGCGCTGCTCGCCTTCCTCGCGGTGCTGCTCGTCGGCACGGGCGAGGAGGGCTGGTCGGCGCGCTGGGTGATGTTCACCGCGAACGCCGTCTTCTCGGGCCTCGGCGCCGCCGAGGCGCTCCGGGGGTCGCTGCGGCGCACGCGCACGGGCGTGGCGCTCGGCGGCGTGCTCGCCGCGGTCGCCGTCTTCCAGCTCGCGCGGCTCCTCGCCGGCGTGACGACGATGAGCGGCCGCGACACGCTGCGCGTGTGGGCGGATGCCGGGATCGCCGGCATCGCGACGATCGCCCTCACGATCGTCGTCGTCGTCGTCACCTCGGTGCTGCGCGCAGAGCAGGTGCGGCTGCGCGGCACCGAGGACTCCTCGCTCATGGCGATCGCGGCCGATGGCGTGCTGCTCGCGCCGTCGTTCTCGCGCGTGCTCGGCGGTCGGCTCATGCGCGCGAACCGCCGGGGCGAGCTCTTCGCGGTGCTCGCGGTGCGCATCGACGCGCTCTCGCGCATCTCGACCGCGTTCGGCGTCGACGAGGCCGAGCACGTCCGGCAAGCCGCGCGCGCGGCCGTCCGCCGGCTCGCGCCGACGACCGCCGCGCTCGGCAGCGACGAGCGCGGCCTGCTGCTGCTCGCGTTCCAGCCGTCGTCGCCGGCGGACGCCCGGCAGCTCGCCGCGCGCATGCACCGCGCGATGCTCGACCAGCTCCGCACCGCCGGGGTGCCGGTCGTGCCGCCCATCGGCATGGGCGTCGCGCTCACGAGCATCATCGGCTACGACCGCGATGCGCTCGTCGAGGCCGCGCGCTCCGCCGCGCGGCGCGCGATGCGCAGCGACGACGTCTCGGTCGTCGTCGCGGGGGAGGACGGAGAGGGGGAGGACGCCGAGCGCGGTCAGGCGGTGCGGCGGTAGCCGACGCCGCGGACGGTCTCGATCCAGCGCGGCTCCGACGGCGACTCGCCGAGCTTCCGGCGGAGGTTCGCGACGTGCACCTCGATCGCTCGAGCGTCGTGCTCGCTGAGGAAGTGGTCCGGCTCGCCGCGCTCGCCGCGCAGCATGCCCGCGAGCTGCAGCTTGCTCACGACCCGGCGGCCAGAGCCCAGCAGCATCCGCAGGATGTCGAACTCGCTGCGCGTGAGCTCGATCTCCTGGCCGTCGAGCTCGACGACCCGCGCCCCGGGCTCGAGCCGCAGCCCGCGGTGCTCGAGCATCGACTCCTCGGACTCGTCGTCGACCGGCGCGGGCTGCAGACCCGGGGCCGAGGGCACGCGAGGCGGGACGGGAGCGGTCTGCGGGGGTCGCGGTGCCGACGGATGCGTCGACGCGAGCGCGCGCGGACGGCGCATCATCGCCTCGATCCGAGCGCGCAGCTCGCGCGGCCGGAAGGGCTTGACGACGTAGTCGTCGGCACCGGCCTGCAGCCCGACGAGCGTGTCGATCTCGTCGCCTCGCGCCGTGATCATGACCATGTAGGCGGTCGTGAGGCTGCGCACCTGGCGAGCGGTCTCGAAGCCGTCCATGCCGGGCATGTTCACGTCGATCGTGACGACGATCGGGTCGTGCTGCCGGACGAGCTCCACGCCGCTCGGGCCGTCGGCCGCCGTGTGCACGGTGAAGCCGCCCTGCGTGAGCACCTGCGCCAGCAGCTCACGGATGTCCTCGCCATCCTCGATGACCACCGCGACGTCTTCGTGCATCGGTTCTCCCGCATCCAGCACCGCGCGTCCCGGTGCGATGTCGCCCATGCTAGCGGGCACCGCCGACGTCTCCGGTGCACCGCCGCCGAGCAGGCGCCCGGGGCGTGCGAGACTCGAGCCATGCCACTCGTCGCGCTCACCGGCGGCATCGCCTCCGGCAAGTCCACGATCGCCGGCCGGCTCGCGGAGCGCGGAGCGGTCGTCGTCGACGCCGATGCGCTCGTGCGCGAGCTCCAGCACCCCGGCCAGCCGGTGCTCCGCGAGATCGCGGAGGCGTTCGGCGAGCACCTCCTGCTGCCCGACGGGTCGCTCGACCGAGCCGCGCTCGGCGCGCTCGTCTTCGCCGACGACGCCGCGCGGCGGCAGCTCAACGGCATCGTCCACCCGGCGGTCGGCCGCGAGTCCGCGCGCCGCTTCCGCGCTGCGCTCGACGCCGACCCCGAGGCAGTCGTCGTCTACGACGTGCCGCTCCTCGTCGAGGCCCGCGCGAGCGACCCGTGGGAGCTCGTCGTCGTCGCGCACGCCCCCGCCGACGTGCGGGTCGCCCGGCTCGTGGCGCTCCGCGGCATGGACGAGGCGGATGCGCGGGCTCGCGTCGCGTCGCAGGCGAGCGACGAGCAGCGGCTCGCGATCGCCGACGTCGTGATCGACACCGCGGGCGACCTCGAGCACACGCTCGCGCAGGCCGACGCCCTGTGGGAGCGGCTGCGCGGCGACGATCGCGGCGCCGGCGCCCACAGCCCCGATGTGGGTGGCCGCTCCTAGGCTGGAGGCATGGAACCCACGCGTGCCGTGCGGCCCTTCGAGGTCGTGAGCGAGTACGAGCCCTCCGGCGATCAGCCGAAGGCCATCCGCGAGCTCGCAGCCGCCCTCGGCCGGGGCGAGACCGATGTCGTGCTGCTCGGCGCGACGGGCACCGGCAAGAGCGCGACGACCGCGTGGCTCGTCGAGCAGGTGCAGCGCCCGACGCTCGTGCTCGCGCACAACAAGACCCTCGCCGCGCAGCTCGCGAACGAGTTCCGCGAGCTCATGCCGAACAACGCCGTCGAGTACTTCGTCTCGTACTACGACTACTACCAGCCAGAGGCGTACGTCCCGCAGACCGACACCTTCATCGAGAAGGACTCGTCGCTCAACGCCGAGGTCGAGCGGCTCCGGCACTCGGCGACGAACGCGCTGCTGTCGCGCCGCGACGTCGTCGTCGTCTCGACCGTCTCGTGCATCTACGGCCTCGGCACGCCCGAGGAGTACCTCGAGGCGATGGTCGCGCTCCAGGTCGGCATGCGCATCGACCGGCAGGCGCTGCTGCGCCGGTTCGTCGCGATGCAGTACCAGCGCAACGACGTCGCGTTCACGCGCGGCACGTTCCGCGTGCGCGGCGACACGATCGAGATCATCCCGATGTACGAGGAGCACGCGATCCGCATCGAGCTCTTCGGCGACGAGATCGAGGCGCTCTCGACCCTCCACCCGCTCACGGGCGAGGTGCTCTCGCGGCACGACGCCGTCTCGATCTTCCCCGGCAGCCACTACGTCGCCGGCACCGAGCGCATGCACCACGCCATGGAGCGCATCCGCACCGAGCTCGAGGAGCGGCTGAAGGTGCTCGAGCGCGAGGGCAAGCTGCTCGAGGCGCAGCGGCTGCGCATGCGCACGAGCTTCGACCTCGAGATGATGGAGCAGATCGGGTTCTGCTCCGGCATCGAGAACTACTCCCGGCACATCGACGGCCGCGAGCAGGGCGAGCCGCCCCACTGCCTGCTCGACTACTTCCCCGACGACTTCCTCGTCGTGATCGACGAGTCGCACGTGACCGTGCCGCAGATCGGCGCGATGTACGAGGGCGACGCGAGCCGCAAGCGCACGCTCGTCGAGCACGGCTTCCGGCTCCCGAGCGCGCTCGACAACCGGCCGCTCAAGTTCGACGAGTTCCTCGAGCGCACGCCGCAGAAGGTCTACCTCTCGGCGACGCCCGCGAAGTACGAGATGTCGCTCGCCGACACCGTGGTCGAGCAGATCATCCGCCCGACGGGGCTCGTCGACCCGAAGCTCGTCATCAAGGCGACGAAGGGGCAGATCGACGACCTGCTCGAGGAGATCCGCGTGCGCGCCGAGCGCGACGAGCGCGTGCTCGTGACGACGCTCACGAAGAAGATGGCGGAGGAGCTCACCGAGTACTTCACCGAGGCGGGCGTGCGGGTGCGCTACCTGCACTCCGACGTCGACACGCTGCGCCGCGTCGAGCTGCTCACGCAGCTGCGGCAGGGCGTCTTCGACGTGCTCGTGGGCATCAACCTGCTGCGCGAGGGCCTCGACCTGCCCGAGGTCTCGCTCGTCTCCATCCTCGACGCCGACAAGGAGGGCTTCCTGCGCTCGTCGACGTCGCTCATCCAGACGATCGGCCGCGCCGCGCGCAACGTCTCGGGCGAGGTGCACATGTACGCCGATCGCATCACCGACTCGATGCGGAACGCGATCGACGAGACCGAGCGCCGCCGCGCGATCCAGATCGCCTACAACGAGGAGCACGGCATCGACCCGACGCCGCTCCGCAAGCGCATCGCCGACATCACCGACGTGCTCGCGCGCGAGCAGGCCGACACGGCAGAGCTGCTCGCGGGCGGGCGGCGCGGCGCGCCGACGCCGCGGCTCGCGAAGGACCGCTCGAGCCTCGACGGGCCGGCGCAGCTCGAGTCGATCATCGCCGACCTCACGGCGCAGATGACCGAGGCCGCCGCCGAGCTGAAGTTCGAGCTCGCGGCGAGGCTCCGCGACGAGCTGCACGACCTGAAGCGCGACCTGCGGCAGATCCGCGAGGCGAGCTGAGCGCCCGCTGGCCGCTCAGGCCCTGCCGAGCCGCGCGTAGGCGCCCAGGATGCGCCGCTCCGACTCCGTGAGGTAGCGCTCGAGCTCGGCGGCGGCGGCCTCGGGCCCCTCGTCGACGAGCGCGTCGAGCACGGCGCGGTTGCGGGTGACGAAGGGCCGGTGGAGCGACTCGAAGTCGGCGATGGCGAGGAACGCGAGGCGCAGCTCTGCCGAGAGCTGCTCGTGGGCGCGCTCGAGGCGAGGGCTGTCGGAGAGCGAGACGAGCGCGCGGTGGAACGCCATGTTCGCCCTGCCGACCGTCGCCCAGTCGCCCTCCTCGACCGCGGCCTCCGCCCGCTCGACCTCCTGGCGCATGGCCGCGACGCCCGGGTGCAGCGGCGAGGCGTCTCGGAGCACGCCGCACTCGATCTGGCGTCTGGCGCGGTAGATGTCGACGACGTCGGCCGTGGTGGGCGAGGCGACCGAGACGCCGCGGTTCGGCACGTGCTCGACGAGCCCGTGCTGCGCGAGCGCGCGGAACGCCTCGCGGAGCGTGTTGCGCGAGACGTCGAGGCGCGCCGCGAGCGCGGCCTCCGACAGCCGCTCACCGGGCGCGAACTCACCCGCGATGATCCGGCGGCGGAGGTCACCGGCGAGGCTCGTGTCGCTCATGGCTCGATCGTAGGGGAGCCGGCCGGAGGATCGTCCGCGCATCCGCAACAAGATGGAAACACTTCGGACCCGTATTGTTCAACAATCGTTGCCACCGTGTCCTACGACCGCTAGGCTCCCCTCCAGCGCACCCCGCGCTCCCGAGCCCACCGACGGAGATGGGAAGACAGATGTCCGACACGCAGCACACGGCGCAGCCGCAGCCGGCAGGCGCGCACGAGCCGACGAGCGCGGAGCGCGCCAAGGCCTTCGCGAAGAGCCGCAGGGGACCGATCCTCGGCGCGATCTTCCTCATGGCGACCTCGGCCATCGGGCCAGGCTTCATCACGCAGACCGCGACCTTCACCGCGCAGCTCGGCGCCGCGTTCGCCTTCGCCATCCTCGTGTCGATCCTCATCGACCTCGCGGTGCAGATGAACATCTGGCGCATGATCACCGTCACGGGCAAGCGCGCCGGCGACCTCGCGAACAGCGCCATCCGCGGCTCCGGCCACGTGCTCGCCGTGCTCATCATCATCGGCGGCCTCGCGTTCAACATCGGCAACATCGCCGGAGGCGGCCTCGGCCTCAACGCGATGCTCGGCATCGACGCGAAGATCGGCGGCCTCCTCACCGGCCTCCTCGCGATCGGCATCTTCCTGTTCAAGAAGGCCGGCCGCGTCGTCGACATCGTCGTGATGGTGCTCGGCGTCGGCATGATCGCCATGACGATCTACGTCGCGATCGTCTCGAACCCGCCCGTCGGCGAGGCGCTGCGACAGACCTTCCTCCCCGACACGCTGAACTTCGCGACGATCACCACCATCGTCGGCGGCACCGTCGGCGGCTACATCACCTACGCGGGGGCCCACCGCTACCTCGAGTCGGGCCTCACGGGCCCGGAGCACGTCAAGGACGTGCACCGCGCCTCGATGAACGGCATCCTCGTCACCGGCGTGATGCGCTACGTGCTGTTCCTCGCCATCCTCGGCGTCGTGGCCTCGGGCGTCGCGCTCGACCTCTCGAGCCAGGCGGCGAACCCCGCCGGGCAGGCCTTCGGCATCGTGCTCGGCGAGGCCGGCATCCGGATCTTCGGCTTCATCTTCTGGGCCGCGTCGATCACGTCCGTCATCGGCGCCGCGTTCACCTCCGCGACGTTCATGTCGGTGTTCTCGACGCGACTCAAGGGCGGCTGGCCGCTGCAGCTCGCGACGGTCGCGTTCATCGTCGTCTCGCTCATCGTCTACCTGCTCATCGGCACGGCACCCGCGGCGCTGCTCGTGTTCGTCGGCGGCTTCAACGGCTTGATCCTGCCGATCGGCCTCACGATCTTCATGTACATCGGCTGGTTCCGGCAGCGCGACGTGCTCGGCGGCTACCGGTACCCCGTGTGGCTGCTCGTGGTCGGCACGCTCGCGACGGCGCTCACCTGGTACATGGGCTCGCAGTCGATCGTCCCGATCTTCGCCTTCCTCGGCGTCGGCGCGTAGGAGGCGCCCGTGGCGACCATCGACCTCAACTCCGACCTGGGCGAGAACGTCCCCGAGCGGATCGTCGGCGACGACGCGGCGATGCTGCGGGTCGTCACGAGCGCGAACGTCGCGTGCGGCTTCCACGCGGGGAGCCCGGAGGGCATCCGGGCGACCCTCGCGGAGGCGGCCGCGCGCGGCGTCGCGATCGGCGCCCACCCCGGGTACCGCGACTACGAGGGCTTCGGCCGCGACGACGTCGACATCGACGACGCGACGCTGCAGGCCCACGTCGAGTACCAGCTCGGCGCGCTCGGCGCCCTCGCGACGTCGGCGGGCGGCCCGATGGTCTACGTGAAGCCGCACGGCGCGCTCTACAACCGCATCGCGCACGACGAGGCGCACGCGCGCGTCGTCGTCGCGGCGGTGCGCGCCGTCGACCCGTCGCTCGTGCTGCTCGGGCTCGCGGGCTCGGTGATGCTCGACGTCGCCGAGGCCGCGGGCCTCGACACCGCCGCCGAGGCGTTCGCCGACCGCGCGTACACGCCCGAGGGCCTGCTCGTGTCGCGGAGGCAGCCGGGCTCGGTCCTGCACGACCCGGAGGCGGTGGCGGCGCGGATGGTGCGCCTCGCGCAGGAGGGCGTGCTCGAGGCGATCGACGGCACGACGATCCGCGTGCGCGCCGAGTCGATCTGCGTGCACGGCGACAGCCCCGGCGCCATCGCGATGGCGGAGGCGACCCGCGCGGCGCTCGAGGCCGCCGGCGTCGCGATCGCCCCGTTCGCGGGAGCGCGCTGATGCTCGGTCCGCACGCGCCCGTCGCGACCGCCGAGCAGCTCGCCGCCGCGCGCGAGGCGCGCGCGGCGTACCGCGGCGGCCTCGTGGCCCCCACGAGCGGCGTCGCCCACGGGCTCGTGCAGGCCAACCTCATCGCGGTGCCCGCCGACTGGGCGTTCGAGACCCTGCTGTTCGCGCAGCGCAACCCGAAGCCGTGCCCCGTGCTCGAGGTCGTGGAGCCCTCGGCCGACGGCCGCGTCGAGCCGCGCCTCGCGCCCGGCGCCGACCTGCGCACCGACATCCCCGCCTACCGCGTGTGGCGCGACGGAGAGCTCGTCGCGGAGGTCGCCGACGCGACCCCGGCGTGGGCCGAGCAGCCGCTCGTCGCCTTCCTCATCGGCTGCAGCTTCACCTTCGAGGCGGGCCTCGCCGACGCCGGCATCCCCATCCGGCACCAGGAGCTCGGCACGAACGTGCCGATGTACCGCACGTCCCGGCAGTGCGAGCCCGCGGGCCGGCTCTCGGGCGAGCTCGTCGTCTCGATGCGGCCGATCCCCGCCGACCGCGTCGCCGATGCGGTGACCATCTCCGGCCGCTTCCCGGCGGTCCACGGGGCTCCGGTGCACATCGGCGACCCCGGCTCGCTCGGCATCGCCGACCTCGGCGCGCCCGACTTCGGCGACGCGCCGGAGCTGCGCGAGGGAGAGGTGCCGGTGTTCTGGGCGTGCGGCGTCACGCCGCAGGCGGCGATCATGGCCTCGCGACCCCCGTTCGCGATCACCCACGCGCCCGGCCACATGATGGTGCTCGACGTGCCCGACTCGGCCTACGCCGCATGACGCGCGTCGTCACCGCGGCCGACACGGCGCTGCTGCTCGAGGCGGCCGACCTCGACGAGTCGATGCGGCTGCTGCCGCGGCTGCGCGAGGCGGCGCTGCCGGGCGTGACCGAGCTCGTTCCCGCCGCCCGCACCATCCTCGTGCGGTTCGACCCCCGCGCCGTCAAGGGCTCCGACCTCGCCGAGCGCCTGCTCGCGATCGAGCCGGCCGCCGAGCGCGCGGCGAGCGACGCCGCCGTCACCATCCCGGTCCGCTACGACGGCCAGGACCTCGACGAGGTCGCCGGGCTGCTCGGCGTCTCGGCCGAGGAGGTCATCGCGCGCCACCAGGCCGCCGCGTGGAGCGTCGCCTTCACCGGCTACGCGCCCGGCTTCGGCTACCTCGTCGGCGACGACGCGCTCTTCCAGGTGCCGCGCCGCTCGAGCCCGCGCACGCGCATCCCTGCCGGCTCGGTCGGCCTCGCGGGCGCCTTCTCGGGCGTGTACCCGCGCGAGAGCCCCGGCGGCTGGCAGCTCATCGGACGCACGGACGCGCGCATGTGGGACCTCGGCCGCGAGCCCGCGGCGCTCCTCGCGCCCGGCACCGCCGTGCGCTTCGAGCGCGTCGAGCGCGAGCTCGTCGAGGCGGCGTCCGCCGAGCGGCCCGCCGTCGACAGCGCGCACGCGCTCGAGGTCGTGCGCCCCGGCCTGCAGCTGCTCGTGCAGGACCTCGGCCGGCCCGGCATGGCCGCGACGGGCGTGAGCGCCTCCGGGACCGCCGACCGGACGGCGCTGCGCGCCGCGAACCGCGCGGTGGGCAACCCGCCGGGCACCGCCGCGCTCGAGCTCGCGGGGGGCGGCGCGGTGCTCCGCGCCCGCGGCCCCGCCGTCGTCGCGATCGCGGGCGGCACCGTCGAGGCGACCGTCGAGGGGCCTGCCGGCACCGCGGCCGTCGTCCCCGGCGCGCCCGTCGCCCTCGACGACGGCGACGAGCTCCGGATCGGCGCGGTCACTGCGGGCCTCCGCGCCCTCGTGGCCGTGCGCGGCGGCATCGCGCTCGAGCCCGCGCTCGGCAGCCTCGCGACCGATACCCTGGCCGACCTCGGCCCTGAGCCGCTCGCCGCGGGCGACGTGGTGCCGCTCCACGGTCCCGCGGCGGCGCCCCACGCCGTCGAGCCCGTGCCCGAGCCCCTCGCCTCGCCGCCCGCGCCCGGGCAGGAGGTGCCGCTGCGCATCGTGCTCGGCCCGCGCTCCGACTGGTTCACGCCTGCCGCGCTCGAGGCGCTCACGGCCCAGGCCTGGCTCGTCACGCCGCGCTCCGACCGCGTCGGCGTCCGGCTCGAGGGCGCGCCGCTCGAGCGCGCGCGCGACGGCGAGCTGCCCAGCGAGGGCGCCGTGACGGGCGCCATCCAGGTGCCGCCCGACGGCCAGCCCGTGCTGTTCCTGCCCGACCACCCGCTCACGGGCGGGTACCCGATCGTCGGCGCCGTCGTCGACGCCGACCTCGACCTCGCCGGCCAGCTGCCGCCCGGTGCCCGCATCCGCTTCGTCCTCGCCGACGACCCCCTGATCGACCTCGGAGCCTCCGCATGACCCGCATCCAGACCGTCCTCATCGCCAACCGCGGCGAGATCGCCGTTCGGGTCGCGCGCGCGTGCGCCGAGGCGGGCATCCGCTCGGTCGCCGTGTACGCCGACCAGGACGTCGACGCGATGCACGTGCGGGCGGCCGACGCCGCCGTCGCCCTGGGCGGCTCGACCGCGGCCGAGACGTACCTCGACATCCCCTCGCTGCTCGAGGCGGCGCGCGCATCGGGCGCCGACGCCGTGCACCCCGGCTACGGCTTCCTCTCCGAGAGCGCCGCGTTCGCGCGCGCGGTGGAGGAAGCGGGCCTGACCTGGATCGGGCCGGCGCCCGCGAGCATCGAGGCGCTCGGCGACAAGGTCTCCGCCCGGCGCATCGCGATCGAGGCCGGCGCGCCGCTCGCGCCCGGCATCGACCGCCCGCTCGAGGGCGCGCACGAGGCCGTCGCCTTCGCCGAGGAGCACGGCCTGCCGATCGTCGTGAAGGCCGCGTTCGGCGGCGGCGGGCGCGGCATGCGCATCGCCAGGACGCTCGAGGAGGTGCCGGAGGCCTTCGAGGCCGCCTCACGCGAGGCCGTCGGCGCCTTCGGCCGCGGCGAGTGCTTCGTCGAGCGCTACCTCGAGCACCCCCGCCACGTCGAGGCGCAGGTGCTCGGCGACGGCGCCGGCCGCGTCGTCGTCGTGGGCGACCGCGACTGCTCGCTCCAGCGTCGCAGCCAGAAGCTGCTCGAGGAGGCGCCCGCGCCGGGCCTCACCGACGAGCAGCGCGCGCGCATCCACGCCGCCGCGCGCGACATCTGCGCGGCCGTCGACTACCGAGGCGCCGGCACGGTCGAGTTCCTGCTCGCCGCCGACGGCACGATCGCCTTCCTCGAGGTGAACACGCGGCTGCAGGTCGAGCACCCCGTCACCGAGATGGTGACCGGTGTCGACCTCGTGCGCGAGCAGCTGCGCATAGCCGAGGGCCGCGGCATCTCGTTCGACGCGACGCCCGCGCCGTCCGGCCACGCGATCGAGCTGCGCGTCAACGCCGAGGACCCGGGCCGCGGCTTCCTGCCCAGCCCCGGGGCGGTGTCGGGCCTGCGGGTCCCCGGCGGTCCCGGCGTGCGCTGGGACGCCGGCGTCGAGGCGGGGGACCGCGTCGAGGCGGCGTTCGACTCGCTCGCGGCGAAGCTGATCGTCCACGCGCCCGACCGCGACGCGGCCCTCGTGCGGCTCCGCCGCGCGCTCGGCGAGCTCGAGGTCGAGGGCGTCGCCACGGTCGCGCCGTTCGCGCTCGCCGTGCTCGACGAGCCCGCGTTCTCGACCGAGGGCTTCGCCGTGTCGACGCAGTGGATCGAGGCCGAGCTCATGCCGCGCCTCGAGCCGCAGCTGCGCCCGGCCCCCGCGCCCGCCGACGCGCTCCGCCGCGTCGCGATCGAGGTCGACGGGCGCCGCGTGGTGCTCGGCCTGCCCGACACGCTCCTCGCGGCCGCGGCGGGAGCGGGCGGCGGAGCGCCCGCGGCGCCGGCGCGCGACGAGGCGGCCGTCGAGGCGCCGGTGCCGGGCACGCTCGTGCGGTGGCTCGTCGACGACGGCGCCGAGGTCGCCGAGGGCCAGGAGCTCGCGGTGCTCGACGCGATGAAGATGGAGACGAAGGCACTCGCGCACCGCGCGGGCACCGTCTCGCGGGTCCTCGAGGAGGGCGCGGCGGCCTCGGTGGGGGAGACGATCGCGCGCATCGGCTAGCGGATCCGAGTGCGCCCTCAGCGAAGCCGAGGGATGCGTGTCAGCGGCCGGTCGTAGGCTTCTTCGGTGACATCCACGACCACGAACACCGCCGAGCTGCACGTCCGCGGCGCCCGCGAGCACAACCTCAAGGACGTCGACCTGCGCATCCCGCGCGACTCGCTCGTGGTGTTCACCGGGCTGTCCGGATCCGGCAAGTCGTCGCTCGCCTTCGACACGATCTTCGCCGAGGGGCAGCGCCGCTACGTCGAGTCGCTCTCCGCCTACGCGCGCCAGTTCCTCGGCCAGGTCGACCGGCCCGACGTCGACTTCATCGAGGGCTTGAGCCCCGCCGTCTCGATCGACCAGAAGTCGACGAACCGCAACCCGCGCTCGACGGTCGGCACGATCACCGAGGTGCACGACTACATGCGCCTGCTGTGGGCGCGCATCGGCGTGCCGCACTGCCCGATCTGCGGCGAGCGCATCCAGCGCCAGACGGTGCAGCAGATCGCCGACGAGCTCATGGAGCTGCCGGAGCGCACGCGCTTCCAGATCCTCGCACCGGTCGTGCAGCAGAAGAAGGGCGAGTTCGCCGACCTGCTGCGCAACCTCGTCGCAACCGGCTACTCGCGCGCCGTCATCGACGGCGAGCTCGTGCAGCTCGCCGAGGCACCCGCGCTCAAGAAGCAGAACAAGCACGACATCTCGGTCGTGGTCGACCGCATGGTCGCCGAGCCCGGCATGCTCTCGCGGCTCACCGACTCGCTCGAGACCGCGCTGCGGCTCGCCGACGGGCTCGCGACGATCGACTACGTCGACCTCGAGTCGAGCGACCCCGAGCGCACCCGCACGTTCAGCGAGAAGCTCTCGTGCCCGAACCGCCACCCCGTCTCGCTCACCGAGATCGAGCCGCGCACCTTCTCGTTCAACGCGCCGTTCGGCGCTTGCCCCGAGTGCACCGGCATCGGCACGAAGATGTCGGCCGACCCCGAGCTCGTGATCGCCGACGAGGCGCTCTCGATCCGCGAGGGCGCGATCCTGCCGTGGACGCAGTCGGGCAAGGGCCTCTACACCTACTTCGAGCGGCTCCTCGGGGGCCTCGCGCGCGAGATGGGCTTCTCGCTCGACACCCCGTGGCGCGACCTCGAGACCGAGGTGCGCCAAGTGGTGCTGCACGGCACCGACGGCAACGTCATGGTGCAGTGGCGCAACCGCTACGGGCGCCAGCTGAAGTACGCGACCGGCTACGAGGGCGTCATGCCCTACATCCAGCGCAAGCACGAGGAGGCCGACAGCGACTGGGTGCGCGCGAAGCACGGCGAGTTCCTGCGCGAGGTGCCGTGCCCCGAGTGCGGCGGCGCGCGGCTCAAGCCCGAGGTGCTGAGCGTGCTCGTGCACGGCTCGTCGATCGCGACGGTCTCCGACATGAGCCTCGACGACGCGCACGCCTACATGGAGGGCCTCGACCTCGACGAGCGCGAGGCGACGATCGCGGCGGCGGTGCTGCGCGAGATCCGCGCGCGGCTCGACTTCCTCATCCGCGTCGGGCTCGGCTACCTCTCGCTCTCGCGCGCCGCCGCGACCCTCTCGGGCGGCGAGGCCCAGCGCATCCGCCTCGCCACGCAGATCGGCGCGGGCCTCACGGGCGTGCTGTACGTGCTCGACGAGCCGTCGATCGGCCTCCACCAGCGCGACAACCGCAAGCTCATCGGCACCCTCGAGGCGCTCCGCGACCTCGGCAACACCCTCATCGTCGTCGAGCACGACGAGGACACGATCCGCACGGCCGACTGGATCGTCGACATCGGCCCGGGTGCGGGGGAGCGCGGCGGCGAGGTCGTGCACTCCGGCGGCTTCGAGGAGCTGCTCGAGCACCCGACCTCGCTCACCGGCAAGTACCTCTCGGGCCGCGAGTCGATCCCGACCCCGACCGAGCGGCGACCCGTCGACCCCGAGCGGATGCTGCGGGTCGAGGGCGCGCGCGCCAACAACCTCAAGCGCCTCGACGTCGACATCCCGCTCGGCGTGTTCGTCGCCGTCACCGGCGTCTCGGGCTCGGGCAAGTCGACGCTCGTGAACGACATCCTCCACAAGGTGCTCGCGAACGCGCTCAACGGCGCCCGGCAGGTGCCCGCGCGGCACACGCGCGTGACGGGCCTCCACCACCTCGACAAGGTCATCCACGTCGACCAGGGCCCGATCGGGCGCACGCCGCGCTCGAACCCGGCGACCTACACGGGCGTGTTCGACAAGATCCGCAACCTGTTCGCCGAGACGGCGGAGGCGAAGGCGCGCGGCTACCTCGCCGGCCGCTTCTCGTTCAACGTCAAGGGCGGGCGCTGCGAGGCGTGCATGGGCGACGGCACGCTCAAGATCGAGATGAACTTCCTCCCCGACGTCTACGTCGAGTGCGAGGTGTGCCACGGTGCGCGCTACAACCGCGACACGCTCTCGGTGCACTACAAGGGCAAGTCGATCGCCGACGTGCTGCAGATGCCGATCGAGGAGGCCGCCGACTTCTTCGCGCCCATCTCGTCGATCCACCGCTACCTCAAGACGCTCGTCGACGTCGGCCTCGGCTACGTGCGGCTCGGCCAGTCGGCGACGACGCTCTCGGGCGGCGAGGCGCAGCGCGTCAAGCTCGCGACCGAGCTGCAGCGGCGCACGTCGGGCCGCGCCATCTACGTGCTCGACGAGCCGACGACCGGACTCCACTTCGACGATGTGCGCAAGCTGCTCGAGGTGCTCGACGGGCTCGTCGAGAAGGGCAACACCGTGCTGACGATCGAGCACTCGCTCGACGTCATCAAGAGCGCGGACTGGGTGATCGACCTCGGCCCCGAGGGCGGCTCGGGCGGCGGCACGATCGTCGCGACGGGCACGCCCGAGCAGGTCGCCGAGGTCGAGGGCAGCCACACGGGAGCCTTCCTCAAGGAGATCCTGGGCGCGGGAGTGCGATGACCGCGGCACGCGCGCCGCGGACCGTCCCGTACAAGCCGGCGCCCGGGACGATCCCGACGGCGCCCGGCGTCTACCGGTTCCGCGACGAGCACGAGCGGGTGCTGTACGTCGGCAAGGCGAAGA
The DNA here is from genome assembly GCF_049897585.1 of Agrococcus sp. TSP3-2-1. Taxonomy (NCBI): domain Bacteria; kingdom Bacillati; phylum Actinomycetota; class Actinomycetes; order Micrococcales; family Microbacteriaceae; genus Agrococcus; species Agrococcus sp. TSP3-2-1. The sequence goes on along the minus strand of NZ_JAFCWN010000007.1, from coordinate 45,771 downwards.
ACCTGCGCCAGCGCCTCTCGAACTACTTCCAGCCGCTCGAGGCGCTGCACGAGCGCACGCGCCGCATGGTGCTCACGGCCGTCCGCGTCGAGTGGACGATCGTCGCGAGCGAGTTCGAGGCGCTGCAGCTCGAGTTCACCTGGATCAAGGAGTACGAGCCGCCGTTCAACGTGCAGTTCCGCGACGACAAGTCGTACCCGTACCTGTCGGTGACGATGGGCGAGGACGTGCCGCGAGCGCTCATCACGCGCAATCGCGGCATCCGCGGGGCACGGTACTTCGGCCCCTACACGAAGGTGTGGGCGATCCGCGAGACGCTCGACCTGCTGCTGAAGGCCTTCCCGATGCGCTCGTGCAGCCAGTCGGTCTACGACCGCGCCGAGCGCTCCGGGCGGCCGTGCCTGCTCGGCGACATCGGCAAGTGCTCCGCGCCGTGCGTCGGCCGCGTCACGCACGCGGAGCATCGCGAGATCGCCCGCGACCTCGTCGCGTTCATGAACGGCGGCGACCAGGACTTCGTCGACCGCGTGCGGGAGGAGATGCAGCGCGCGAGCGCGCGGCTCGAGTTCGAGCGCGCCGCGCGGCTGCGCGACCAGCTCGTCGCCCTCGAGTCGGTGCTCGAGCGCACGAGCGTCGTGCTCTCCGATCGCGTCGACGCCGACGTGTTCGGGCTCGTGCACGACGAGCTGAGCGCCGCCGTGCACCTGTTCGCGGTGCGGGGAGGACGCATCCGGGGCACGAAGTCGTGGGTCGTCGACACCGAGATCGACCTCGACGACAGCGAGCTCGCGACGCAGATCCTGCGCATCGCGTACGACGAGGGCGACCCGCCCGCGCGCGAGGTGCTGCTGCCCAAGCCGCCCGACGCCGTCGCCGAGGTCGAGGCGTGGCTCACCGACCGCCGCGTCGACCACGGGCTGCCCGGGCGCGTCGAGGTGCGGGTGCCGCAGCGCGGCGAGAAGCGCAAGCTCGCCGACTCCGCCACCGTCAATGCCGCGCACGCGCTGCAGGTCGCGCGCACGAAGCGCACGAGCGACTACGTCACGCGCTCGCAAGCGCTCGCCGACCTGCAGGAGGCGCTCGGCATGGCCGAGGCGCCGCTGCGCATCGAGTGCTTCGACGTCTCGCACCTCGGCGGGCAGGGCGTCGTCGCCTCGATGGTCGTGTTCGAGGACGGGCTGCCGCGCAAGGACCAGTACCGCCGGTTCGGCATCGCGCAGACGACCGACGACACCGACTCCATCCACCAGGTCATCACCCGCCGGGCGAAGCACCTCGTCGAGGGGGATCCCGACGCGTCGTCGACCCGCTTCGCCTACGCGCCGCAGCTGCTGCTCGTCGACGGCGGCCGGCCGCAGGTGCAGGCGGCGAAGCGCGCGCTCGACGAGCAGGGCGTCACGGGCGTCGCGCTCGCCGGCATCGCGAAGCGCCTCGAGGAGCTGTGGCTGCCGGACGACGAGTTCCCGGTGATCCTGCCGCGCTCGAGCGAGGCGCTCTACCTCGTGCAGCGGCTGCGCGACGAGGCCCATCGCGTCGCGATCAGCTACCAGCGGCAGAAGCGCTCGAGCGCGATCCAGTCGCAGCTGAGCGGCATCCCCGGGCTCGGGCCGTCGCGCGTGCGCGCGCTGCTCAAGCACTTCGGCTCCGCGAAGCGCGTGCGCGCAGCGTCCCCCGAGGAGCTGCGCGAGGTGCCCGGCGTGGGGCCTGCGCTGGCGGAGGCCATCGCACGCGCTCTGCGCGCCGATACGATGGAGGCCGACACGCAAGGGTGAGGAACGGCAGGCTGTGAACGCGAGAGAGATCGTCATCATCACCGGCATGTCTGGTGCAGGACGCACGACGGTCGCGAACGCGCTCGAGGATCTCGGCTGGTTCGTGGTCGACAACCTGCCGCCGAGCATGCTGCGCGCGCTCGTGCGCACGGCTGCGGCGGGCGACGCGACGGAGGCGAAGCTCGCGATCGTCGTCGACGTGCGCGGCGGCGTGCTGTTCGACGACGCGAAGCGATTCGTCGAGATGCTGCGCAACGAGCACTCCGTGCGCGTGCTGTTCCTCGAGGCGAGCGACGCAGAGCTCGTGCGCCGCTACGAGCAGGTGCGCAGGCCGCACCCGCTGCAGGGCGACGGCACGATCCTCGACGGCATCCGCATGGAGCGCCACCGGCTCGAGCAGCTGCGCGGCATGGCCGACCAGCTGCTCGACACCACGGGCCTCAACCCGCATCAGCTCACGACGCGCGTGGGGGAGAGCTTCGCGCCCGGCGGCGAGCTCGAGGTCGTGCTCACGGTCATGAGCTTCGGCTTCAAGTACGGGCTCCCGGTCGACGCCGACCTCATCGCCGACATGCGCTTCCTGCCGAACCCGTTCTGGAACCCCGACCTGCGCGGTCACAACGGCACCGAGGAGGTCGTCTCCGACTTCGTGCTCGAGCAGGAGGGGGCGCGCGAGTTCGCCGACCGCTACGTCGAGGCGCTCGAGCCGGTGCTCTCGGGCTTCGCGCGCGAGAACAAGCTGCACGCCGTGCTCGGCGTCGGCTGCACCGGCGGCAAGCACCGATCGGTCGCGATGGCGCAGTACCTCGCCTCGCGGCTCTCGGAGCACCCGGGCGTGCGGGTCGCGGTCAAGCACAGGGATCTGGGACGCGAATGACGAGAGGAACCGGCGTGACACTGACCGACGACGTCAAGGAGGAGCTCGCGCGCGTGCGCGTCACGCGACCTCAGACGAAGGCGGCCGAGGTCGCGACCCTGCTGCGCTTCGCCGGCGGTCTGCACGTCATCTCGAACCGGGTCGCGGTCGAGAGCGAGCTCGACTCCGCGGCCGCCGCGCGCAGGCTCGCGCGCAGCATCCTCGAGCTCTACGGCGTCAAGGCCGAGATCGCCCGCATCTCGTCGTCGTCGAGCCGCTCGAGCGGCGCCTACCTCGTGCGCGTCATCGCCGAGGGCGAGACGCTCGCGCGGCAGACAGGGCTCATGGATGCGCGCCGCAAGCCGGTGCGCGGACTCCCGAACAAGGTCACCACCGGCTCGCTCGAGGACCTCGCGGGCGTGTGGCGAGGGGCGTTCCTCGCGCAGGGCTCGCTCTCGGACCCGGGCCGCTCCGCCGCGCTCGAGATCGCCTGTCCGGGCAACGAGGCCGCGATGGCGCTCGTCGGCGCGGCCGGTCGGCTCGGCGTGCCGGCCAAGTCGCGCGAGGTGCGCGGCGCGCACCGCGTCGTCATCCGCGAGGGCGAGCCGATCTCGCGGATGCTCACGACCATGGGCGCGCTCGACACCGTGCAGGCGTGGGCCGAGCTGCGGCAGCGCCGCGAGGTGCGAGCGACCGCGAACCGGCTCGTGAACTTCGACGACGCGAACCTCCGCCGCAGCGCCCAGGCCGCCGTCGCGGCGTGCGCGCGCATCGAGCGGGCGCTCGACATCCTCGGTCCCGAGGTGCCGGAGCACCTCGCGTACGCGGGCCGGCTGCGCCTCGAGCACCGCGACGCGAGCCTCGACGAGCTCGGCCACCTCGCGCAGCCGACGATGACGAAGGACGCGGTCGCGGGGCGGATCCGGCGACTGCTCGCGATGGCGGATCGCGCCGCGCAGGAGCGCGGCATCCCGAGCACCGAGGATGCGGTGCCGGACGACATCGACGACGTCTGAGCCGGCCGTCGCGACCCTGCTCGCGATCAGGCCGCCGTGGATAGGATCGAGACGACCCATCGGCGCGCGCAGCGCGCGAGAGAGGAGCCAGCCATGGCCGTCTACACCCTGCCGGAGCTGCCGTACGACTACGCGGCGCTCGAGCCCCACATCTCGGCGAAGATCATGGAGCTGCACCACAGCAAGCACCACAAGACCTACGTCGACGGCGCGAACACCGCGCTCGACAAGCTCGCCGAGGCGCGCGACTCGGGCGACCTCGCGAACGTCAACAAGCTCGAGAAGGACCTCGCCTTCAACCTCGGCGGGCACACGAACCACACCGTCTTCTGGAACAACCTCGCAGGCGACGGCGGCGGCGAGCCCGAGGGCGAGCTGCAGGCCGCGATCGCCGAGTTCTTCGGCGACTTCTCGAAGTTCCAGGCGCACTTCACCGCGAACGCCACGGGCATCCAGGGCTCCGGCTGGTCGGTGCTCGCGTGGGACTCGATCGGCGCGCGCCTCAACGTCTTCCAGCTCTTCGACCAGCAGGGCAACGTGCCGGTCGGCACGCACCCCGTGCTCATGCTCGACATGTGGGAGCACGCCTTCTACCTCGACTACCTCAACGTCAAGGCCGACTACGTCAAGGCGTTCTGGAACATCGTCAACTGGCAGGACGCGCAGGCGCGCTTCGAGGCCGCCCGCTCGCAGACCTCTGGTCTGATCCTCCGCTAGCGAATCGTCACCCCGTGACCGGGACCCCGGGCACGTGCCCGGGGTCCCTCCACCCGACAGGCAGGAACCCCAAACCATGACACTGAAGGTCGCCATCAACGGCTTCGGCCGGATCGGCCGCAACTTCGTCCGTGCAGCGCTTGCCCAGGGCGCTGACATCGACATCGTCGCGGTCAACGATCTCACCGACAACAAGACCCTCGCCCACCTCCTCAAGTACGACTCCGTCGCCGGACCGATCGATGCTCCCGTCACCTTCGACGAAGGCACGATCACGGTCGGCGGCGACCAGCTGCGCGTGCTGGAGGAGAAGGACCCGTCGAAGCTCCCGTGGGGCGAGCTCGACATCGACGTCGTCATCGAGTCGACCGGCCGCTTCACCAAGGTCGAGGACGCATCCGCCCACATCGCCGCCGGCGCGAAGAAGGTCATCCTCTCCGCGCCCGCGAAGGGCCCCGCCCCGACGTTCGTGATGGGCATCAACCACGAGGACTACAACCCCGAGACCGACCACGTCATCTCGAACGCCTCGTGCACGACGAACTGCCTCGCCCCGCTCGCGAAGGTCTTCCACGACACCTTCGGCATCGAGCGCGGCCTCATGACGACGGTGCACGCCTACACCGCCGACCAGAACCTGCAGGACGGTCCCCACAGCGACCTGCGGCGCGCGCGAGCCGCGGCGCTCTCGATCATCCCGACGAGCACGGGCGCGGCGAAGGCGATCGGCCTCGTCATCCCCGAGCTCAAGGGCATCCTGGACGGCTACGCCCTGCGCGTGCCGACGCCGACCGGCTCGATCACCGACCTCACGATCACGACGCGCGACGGGCTCACGGTGGACGAGATCAACGCCGCCTACCGCGCGGCCGCGGAGTCGGGCCCGCTCAAGGGCTACCTCCAGTACACCGAGGACCCGATCGTGTCGGCCGACATCGTCGGCAACTCGTTCTCGTCGATCTTCGACTCCGGCCTCACGCGCGTGATCGGCGACCAGGTCAAGGTCTCCGCGTGGTACGACAACGAGTGGGGCTACTCCTGCCGCCTCGTCGACCTCGCCGAGCACGTGGGCTCGCAGCTCTGATGACCCTGCGCACGCTCGACTCGCTCGGCGACCTGGCCGGCAGGACCGTCCTCATCCGGTGCGACTTCAACGTGCCGCTCGCGGACGGTCGGATCGCCGACGAGGGCCGCATCGTCGCGTCGCTGCCCACCCTTCGCGCCCTGCTCGAGCAGGGCGCGAAGGTGGTGGCGATGTCGCACCTCGGCCGGCCGAAGGGCGAGCCCGACCCGCAGTACTCGCTCGCGCCGGTCGCCGAGCGGCTCGGCGAGCTGCTGGGTGCGGAGCTCGCCTTCGCCGCCGACACGGTGGGGGAGGACGCGCACCGCGTGCGCATCGCGCTCGAGGACGGGCAGCTCGCGCTGCTCGAGAACCTGCGGTTCGACCCGCGCGAGACGAGCAAGGACGCGACCGAGCGGGCGACGTTCGCGGCGGAGCTCGCCGCGGGCGCCGACGCCTTCGTCTCCGACGGCTTCGGGGTCGTGCACCGAGAGCAGGCGAGCGTGTTCGAGATCGCGCAAGCGCTCCCGAGCGCCGCCGGCCTGCTCGTGCAGCGCGAGCTCGAGGTGCTCTCTCGCCTCACCGAATCGCCCGAGCGCCCCTATGCGGTCGTGCTCGGCGGCTCGAAGGTGAGCGACAAGCTCGGCGTCATCGAGCACTTGCTGCCGCGCGTCGACCGCTTGCTCATCGGCGGCGGCATGCTCTTCACCTTCCTCGCCGCGAAGGGGCTCGGAGTCGCCTCGAGCCTCCTCGAGCAGGATCAGGTCGAGCGCGTGCGCGGCTACATCGCCGACGCCGAGCAGCGCGGCGTCGAGCTGCTGCTGCCGACCGACGTGGTCGTCGCCGAGCGCTTCGACGCCGACGCCGAGCACGAGACGGTCGCCGCCGACGCGATCGAGTCGTCGCGCTTCGGGGGCTCGGGCATCGGTCTCGACATCGGCCCCGACACGGCTGCGGCCTTCGCGGAGGCGATCCGCGGCTCGCGCACGGTGTTCTGGAACGGGCCGATGGGCGTGTTCGAGATGGATGCGTTCGCGGCCGGCACGAAGGCGGTCGCGCACGCTCTCACGGAGACCGACGGCCTCGCGGTCGTCGGCGGCGGCGACTCCGCCGCCGCGGTGCGGCAGCTCGGCTTCGACGACGACGCGTTCGGCCACATCTCGACCGGTGGCGGCGCGAGCCTCGAGTTCCTCGAGGGATCCCGACTGCCTGGACTGGAGGTCCTCGGATGGTGAACCGCACGCCGCTCATCGCGGGCAACTGGAAGCTGCACAACGATCACCTGCAGGCGATCGCGCTCGTGCAGAAGCTGGCATGGACGCTGCAGGACGCGAGGCACGACCACGCCGCGGTCGAGGTCGCGGTCTTCCCGCCGTTCACCGACCTGCGCAGCGTGCAGACGCTCGTGTCGGCGGAGAAGTTCGAGCTGCGCTTCGGCGCCCAGGACGTCTCCGAGCACGACTCGGGCGCGCACACGGGCGAGGTCGCCGCATCCATGCTCGCGAAGCTCGAGTGCTCCTACGCGATCGTCGGGCACTCCGAGCGCCGCCAGGACCACGGCGAGAGCTCCGCGCTCGTCGGCCGCAAGGCGGCAGCGGCGATCCGCCACGGCGTGACGCCGATCATCTGCGTCGGCGAGACGGAGGCCGACCTCGAGCAGCACGGCGCCTCGGCGGTGCCGGTGCAGCAGCTGCGCGAAGCGCTCGCCGAGCTGCCCGCGACCGGCGACATCGTCGTCGCGTACGAGCCGGTCTGGGCGATCGGCTCGGGCAAGGCGGCGACGGCCGACCAGGCGCAGCAGGTCGCGCACGCACTCCGGCAGGCGATCGCCGAGGTCCGCGGCGACGAGGCGGCCGCGAGCACGCGCATCCTCTACGGCGGCAGCGTGAAGTCGGGCAACATCGCCGGCTTCATGCGCGAGCCCGATGTCGACGGCGCGCTCGTCGGCGGTGCGAGCCTCGACGCGGCCGAGTTCGCGGCGATCGCGCGCTTCCAGCACCACGTCGGCACCTGACGCCGTCGCGTCGCCCGTCCGCCGCGGGAATCCCTGCGGTAGGATGCTCGTTGGACTTCTCGTGGACGGGCGACGCCCGGGCCGCGAAACCGGAAAGAGGGCTAGTGGAGATTCTCCAGATCATCATGCAGGTGATCCTCGGCGTCACATCCGTGCTGCTGACGCTGTTCATCCTGCTGCACAAGGGCCGCGGCGGCGGCCTGTCCGACATGTTCGGCGGCGGGGTCGGCTCGTCGCTCGGTTCGTCGGGCGTCGCGGAGCGCAACCTCAACACCATCACCGTCGCCGTCAGCCTGACGTGGGTCGCATCCATCGTCGTGCTCGGCCTGATCACCAAGTTTGCAGGCATCTGATGGCTTCCGGAGGCAGTGCGATCCGTGGCTCGCGCGTCGGCGCGGGCCCCATGGGCGAGCAGGACCGGGGCTTCCACGCCGAGCGCGTGGCGGTCTCCTACTGGGACGCGATGGGCAACGAGACGGTCCGCTACTTCGCGGCCGACCTCCCCGAGGACGAGATCCCCGAGGTCATCGACTCGCCGTCGACCGGGCTCCCGGCCGGCCGCGACAAGGCCAGCCCGCCCCAGGTCGCCAAGAACGAGCCGTACAAGACGCACCTCGCCTACGTGAAGGAGCGCCGCACGCCGGAGGAGGCAGCCGAGCTGCTCGAGGAGGCGCTCCAGAAGCTCCGCTCCGCCGAGGGCCGCGGCTGACGCTCTGATCGAGCCGCGCCGAAGGCGCACCGAGACCCCAGCGGCCGTCCTGCTCAGCAGGGCGGCCGCTCTCGCGCCGCCGCCCGCCGCAGGTGAGTGGCGCCTCCCGCAGGTGAGGGGGGCTGCCGCGGGCGCCACTCAGCCGCTAGAGCTGCGCGGCGGCCTCGGCGTCGAGGTGCATGAGCGTCTCGAGCCGCCCCGCGACGCCCACCGCGGGCGCCTCGGCGAGGTCGGCTCCGCCGAGCACGCGGGCCGCCGCATCCGCCTTGTCGGCGCCCGCGACCACGAGCCAGACCCGGTCGGATGCGTTGATCGCCTCGAGCGTGAAGCTCAAGCGCTCGGGCGGCGGCTTGGGGGAGTCGCGCACCGCGATCACGGCGGACCCGCCGACGTGCACGCCCGGCAGCCCGGGGAAGAGCGACGCGACGTGCGCGTCGGGTCCCATTCCGAGCAGCGTCAGGTCGATGGGGCCGAGCTCGCGCAGCATCGCGGTCGCGGCCTCTGCCGCGGCGTCGAGCGAACCGTCGTCGGCCGCCGGGAGCTCGTGCACGCTCGTGCTCGGGATCGCGACGCGGTCGATGAGCGCCTCGCGCGCCTGCGTCGCATTGCGATCGCTCGAGCCTGCCTCGACGAAGCGCTCGTCGCTCCAGGTGAGCACGAGGCGCTGCCAGTCGATCGGGCGATCGGCGAGCGCGGCGAGCAGCTCGGTGCCGACCGAGCCGCCGGTGAGCGCGATCGTCGCGCGGCCCTGCCGCTCGGCGAGCTCCGCGATGAGGGACTCGATCGCGTCGGCGACGGTCGCGACGAGCGCCGCTCGATCGGCGTGGATGACGGGCTTCACGCTGCCTCCTCGAGAGTCGATGCGAGCACCTGGCGGTACATGTCGTCGGGCGCGAGCTTCCGCAGCTCCTCGGCGAGCTGGTCCTCGAGGCCGCGCGTCGAGAGTGCGACGTGGTGCTCGGGCTGGCCGGGCTGGCGGAGGATGCCGACGGAGTCGCGCACGCGCGTGAGCGACGAGTCGCCGCTCGAGCGGTGCAGCTCGACGGCGTGGAGCCCGCTCGAGCCGGTCGGCGTGTCGCCGGCCTCGACCTTGTCGATCGGCACTCGCAGCCGCAGCTGCAGCCACGCCGCCATGAGGTGCACGCTCGGGTTCGTGAGGTCGCCGGAGACGACGCCCCCGTGGACCGGCTCGAAGGGCGGCTGGTCGAGGAGCGCCGCGAGGTGCGCGCGCCAGTTCGTCAGCCGAGTCCACGCGAGGTCGGTGTCGCCGGGCTGGTAGCAGCCGGCGAGCGTCATGATCGCGGCGTGCGGGTCAGGCTGCTTGCCCGAGTCGGTGATGCGGCGCTGGGAGATCTGCCCGAGCTGCGACGCCGAGGGGGTCTCTGGCATGAAGCTCGGCCACCACGCGACGACCGGTGCATCCGGCAGCAGCAGTCCCTGCACGATGCCGAGCAAGTGGGAGCCGAGCTCGCCGTAGCACTGCAGCAGCACGACCTCGCTCGCGCCGGCGTCGGCACCGACGCGCAGCTCGGCGTCGAGCCGCGGCTCCTCGTCGGCGTTCACGTGGTCGGGGTTGCGGGAGACGACGATGACCCGCATCGGGTGCTCGCGCGAGGCCTGGTTCGCGGCGCGGATCGCCTCCTCCTCGCCGCCGATCTGCGTGTGGATGACGAGTGTGAGCACGCGACCGAGGGCGACGACGCCGCCCTCCTCGCGGATCTCGAGCATCCGCCGCTGCACCTCGGCGGTCGTGGTGCGGGAGAGTCGGATGATCACGGTCGCCTCCAGTGCCGTCCGTCGCGGGCGAGCAGCTCGTGCGCGCTCCGCGGTCCCCACGAGCCGGGCTCGTACTGGTCGACCGGGCCGCCCTGCGCCTCCCAGTGCTCCTCGATCGGGTCGAGGATCTTCCAGGAGAGCTCGACCTCCTCGTGCCGGGGGAAGAGCGGCGGATCGCCGAGCAGCACGTCGAGGATGAGGCGCTCGTAGGCCTCTGGGCTCTCCTCGGTGAAGGCATGGCCGTAGCCGAAGTCCATCGTGACGTCGCGCACGTGCATCCCGTGCCCCGGCACCTTCGAGCCGAAGCGCATCGAGACGCCCTCGTCGGGCTGCACGCGGATGACGAGCGCGTTCTCGCTCATCGTGCGGATGTCCGACTCCTCGAAGAGGTACTGCGAGGCGCGCTTGAAGACGATCGCGATCTCGGTGACGCGGCGGCCGAGGCGCTTGCCCGCGCGGAGGTAGAAGGGCACGCCCGACCAGCGCCGGGTGTCGACCTCGAGCTTGATCGCCGCGTAGGTCTCGGTCGCCGAGTCGGCCCGCATGCCGTCCTCCTCGAGGAAGCCCTTCACGTGCGTGCCGCCGTGCCAGCCGGCGTCGTACTGCCCGCGTGCGCTCGAGTGCTCGAGGGGGAGCGGCACGCGCGCGGCGCGCAGCACCTTCTCCTTCTCGACCCGCAGGTCGGCGGCGTCGAACGAGACGGGCTCCTCCATCGCGGTGAGCGCGAAGAGCTGCAGCAAGTGGTTCTGGATGACGTCGCGCGCTGCGCCGATGCCGTCGTAGTACCCGGCCCGGCCGCCGACGCCGATGTCCTCGGCCATCGTGATCTGCACGTGGTCGATGTGGTTGGCGTTCCAGATCGGCTCCCACAGCGCGTTCGCGAAGCGCAGCGCGAGGATGTTCTGCACCGTCTCCTTGCCGAGGTAGTGGTCGATCCGGAAGACGCTGTCGGCCGGGAACACCGACTCGACGACCTGGTTGAGCTCGCGCGCCGACTCGAGGTCGTGCCCGAACGGCTTCTCGATCACCACGCGTCGCCAGCGGTCGCCCTCGCCCTCGGCGAGGCCGGAGCGCTTGAGCTGCTGCGTGACGACCGGGAACGCGTTCGGCGGGATCGACAGGTAGAAGGCGTGGTTGCCCATCGTGCCGCGCGTGCGGTCGAGCTCGGCGAGCACCTCGGCGAGCCGGTCGAAGGCCGCGTCGTCGTCGAAGTCGCCCTGCACGAAGCGGATGCCCTCGGCGAGCTGCCGCCACACCGACTCCCGGAAGGCCGTGCGCGCGTGCTGCTGCACCGACTCGCGCACCATGCGCGCGAAGCCCTCGTCGTCCCAGCCGCGACGGCCGAAGCCGACGAGGCCGAAGCCCGGCGGCAGCAGGCCGCGGTTCGCGAGGTCGTAGACCGCCGGCAGCAGCTTCTTCCGCGCGAGGTCGCCCGTGACGCCGAAGAAGGTCATCGCGTTCGGACCCGGGATGCGCGTGAGGCGCTGGTCGGACGGGTCGCGCAGCGGGTTCCGGCCCGCCGCGATCGTGACGGCCGGAGCCGGCACCACGGTCATCGCCGAGCGGCCGCGAGGAGCCGGTCGAGCCCCTCGTCGAGGTCGTCGAGCGTGAGCGTGAGCACGGGCCTGCCGTGCTCGGCGAGCACGCTCGCGTCGCCCGACGCCTGCGCCTGCAGCAGCTGCCCGAACGTGAACGAGCGGCCAGGGATCTCGAGGTCCTCGTGCGGCTGGCCGAGCAGCTGCAGGAACACCCCGTTCGGCGTGCCGCCCTTGTGGTACTGCCCCGTCGAGTGCAGGAAGCGCGGGCCCCAGCCGAAGGTGACGGGTCGGCCGGTGCGCGCGGCGAACGCCTCGCGCAAGCGCTCGAAGCGCGGCTGCCCGATGCGGTCGAGGTACGCGTGGATCGCGAGGTAGCCCTCGCCCGTGAGCTGGGCGAGCAGGGCGTCGACGGAGGCCTCGAGCGAGCCGTGCACGACGCCGGCGGTGCCGCGCAGCTCGATCCCCGCGTCGACGTGCTCGGCGGCCGCGGGCGGCTCGAGCGCGTCGAGCAGTCCGCGCGCGGCGACCTTCGCCGACTCGACGTCGGGCTGGTCGAACGGGTTGATGCCGAGCAGCCTGCCGGCGACGGCGGTCGCGAACTCCCAGACGAGGAACTGCGCGCCGAGCGTGCCGGCGACCTCGATCTCGCCCGGCTCGACGTGCTGCGCCTCGCGCGCGGAGCCGACGAGGCGCACGACCTGCAGGTCCGGCAGGTCGGCGGAGAGCTCTGGGGCGTGCTTCTCGAGCACGACCGGCAGGATCCCGACGCCGTCCTTGCCCGTCGACTCGGCGATGAGCTGCTCGGCCCAGTCGCCGAGGCCGACGATGTGGGTGCCGTCGGCGACGAACGCGAGCTTGTCGCGCAGCGGCCGCGTGCCCGCGATCGCGGCGGCGAGCCGGAGCCCCGGGTTGTCGTCGGCGTCCTCGGTGATCTCGGGCAGCGCCGCGATCGCCTCCTCGAGCAGCGAGCGCACGTCGACGCCCGCGAGGCCCGAGGGCACGATGCCGAAGGCGGTGAGCGCCGAGTAGCGGCCGCCCACGTTCGGGTCGGCGTTGAACACGCGATAGCCAGCGCGACGCGCATCCTGGTCGAGCGGCGAGCCCGGATCGGTCACGACGACGATGCGCTCGACCGGGTCGATGCCCGCATCGCGGTACGCCTGCTCGAAGGCGCGGCGCTGGCTGTCGGTCTCGAGCGTCGAGCCCGACTTCGACGAGACGACGAGCGCCGTGCGCGCGAGCCCGTCGCGCAGCGCTCGGCGCACTTGGCCCGGCTCGGTCGAGTCGAGCACCGTGAGGTGCACGCCCGCGGTGCGCGTGATGACCTCGGGTGCGAGCGACGAGCCGCCCATGCCGGCGAGCGCGATGCGGTCGACGCCGCGCTGCCGAAGCTGCTTGCGCAGCGCCTCGATGTCGTCGACGAGCCCTGCGGTCGACGCCGCGGCGTCGACCCAGCCGAGCCGCACGGAGGCCTCGGGCTCGGCCGCTTCGCCCCACAGCGTCGCGTCGCCCGAGACGAGCCTCCCGGCGACGCCGTCGACGACGAGCTGCGGCACGACCCGCTCGATCGCCTCCGCCGCGGCGCCCGAGGCGGTGATCGTGAACGTCATGCCTCCGCTCCCGCCTGCTCGAGGTGGCCGCGCACGGTCTCGACGAGCTCGGCCCACGACGCGTCGAACTTCTCGAGGCCCTCGGTCTCGAGCAGCTCGACGACCTCGGTGTAGGAGACGCCCACGCGCTCGAGCGACTCGAGCACCGCATCCGCCTCGTCACCGCGGCCCGAGACCCGGTCGCCCTCGATGCGCCCGTGGTCGGCGAGCGCCTCGAGCGTCTTCTCCGGCATCGTGTTGACCGTGTGCGGAGCGACGAGCTCGGTCACGTAGAGCGTGTCGGGCAGCGACGGGTCCTTGACGCCCGTCGACGCCCACAGCGGCCGCTGCGTGTTCGCACCCGCGTCGAGCAGCGCCTTCGCGCGCTCGGAGTCGAACGACTCCTGCCAGACGCGGTAGGCGAGGTGGGCGTTCGCGAGGCCGGCCTTGCTCTTGAGCGCGAGCGCCTCGTCGGTGCCGATCGCCTCGAGCCGCTTGTCGATCTCGGAGTCGACGCGCGAGACGAAGAACGACGCGACCGAGTGGATCTTCGACAGGTCGAGCCCCGCCTGCTGCGCGCGCTCGAGCCCCGTGAGGTAGGCGTTGATGACGTCGCGGTAGCGCTCGAGCGAGAAGATGAGCGTGACGTTGACGCTGATGCCCGCCGCGATCGTCGCGGCGATCGCCTCGAGGCCCTGCTGCGTCGCGGGGATCTTGATGAGCACGTTCTCGCGACCGACGAGGCGGTGCAGCTCGGCCGCTTGCGCGACGGTGGCCTCGGTGTCACGCGCGTGGCCGGGGTCGACCTCGATCGACACGCGCCCGTCGAAGCCGTCGGTGGATGCGTAGAGGTCGGCGAAGAGGTCGCACGCGTCGGCGACGTCACGGGTCGTGAGCGCCGTGATGACCTCGTCGACGCTCGCGCCGTCCGCCGCGAGCTCGTGGATCGCCGCCTCGTACGACTCGCCCTGGGCGATCGCGTTCGCGAAGATCGTCGGGTTCGTCGTGACGCCGACGACGTCGCGCTCGGTGATGAGCGCGGCGAGCGTGCCGCTCTCGATGCGCTGCCGCGAGAGGTCGTCGAGCCAGATGCTGACGCCCGCCTCGGAGAGCGCCCGGGTGTTCTCGTTCATGTCCTTGCCTCCTGCCGGCCCGCTCAGCGGGCCGCTTCGATGGATGCGCGAGCGGCCTCGACCACGGCCTCCGCCGTGATGCCGAACTCGCGGAACAGGGTCTTCCAGTCGGCGCTCGCGCCGAAGTGGTCGATCGCGACCGAGCGACCTGCGTCGCCGACGATCGGGTGCCACGTGAGCGGCGAGCCGGCCTCGACCGAGACGCGCGCGCGCACCGCGGCCGGCAGCACCGACTCGCGGTACTCGTCGGGCTGCTCGGCGAACCACTCGAGCGACGGGGCTGCCACCACGCGGGCGGCGACGCCGTCGGCCTGCAGCTGCTCGCGCGCCTGGAGGGCGAGCTGCACCTCGGAGCCGGTCGCGATGAGGATGACGTCGGGGGAGCCGCCCGCCGCCTCGACGAGCACGTACGCGCCCTTCGCCACGTTCGACGCGTGCGCGAGGGTCTCCTCGGTCGCCTCGCCGTCGCCGCGCTCGAGCACCGGGATGTTCTGGCGGGTGAGGGCGATGCCGACCGGCTGGTCGCGCCGCTCCAGGACCGTCTTCCACGCCCACGCCGTCTCGTTCGCGTCGGAGGGGCGCACGACCTCGAAGCCCGGGATCGCGCGGAGCGTCGCGAGCTGCTCGATCGGCTGGTGCGTCGGGCCGTCCTCGCCGAGCGCGACGGAGTCGTGCGTCCAGACGTGGATGGGGTGCACCCCCATGAGCGCCGCGAGCCGCAGCGCCGGGCGCTGGTAGTCGCTGAAGATCAGGAACGTGCCGCCGTACGCGCGCGTCGGGCCGTGCAGCGCGATGCCGTTGAGGATCGCGGCCATCGCGTGCTCGCGGATGCCGAAGTGCATCGTGCGGCCGCGGGGCGATGCCTCGGGCCACGACGTCGTCGAGCGCTCGGCGGGCGCGAACGAGCCCTTGCCCTCGAGCGTCGTGTTGTTCGACTCCGCGAGGTCGGCGGAGCCGCCCCACAGCTCGGGCAGCACGTCCGCGAGGGCGTTGAGCACCTTGCCCGACGCGGCCCGGGTCGAGACCTCGGTGCCCGCCTCGAACGTGGGCAGCGCATCCTCGATGCCGTCCGGCAGGCTTCCGGAGAGCAGCCGGTCGAGCAGCGCCTTGCGCTCGGGGTTGGCGCTCGCCCACAGGTCGAAGCGGCGCTGCCACGCGTCGCGCGCGTGCTCGGCGCGCTGCGCGGCGTGCTGCCGCGTGTACTCGAGCACGGCGTCGTCGACGTGGAAGGAGCGCTCCGGGTCGAAGCCGAGCACCTCCTTGACCGCCGCGATCTCGTCGGCGCCGAGCTTCGCGCCGTGCGCCTTGCCGGTGCCCTGCTTCGTCGGCGCGGGCCACCCGATGATCGTCTTGAGGATGATGAGGGAGGGCTTGCCCGTCTCGGCCTTCGCCTCCTCGATCGCGGCGTGCAGCGCCTCGACGTCCTCGACGTACTCGTCGGCCGTCGGCGCGTCGCCCTGCCGCCACGCGACCTCGAGCACCTGCCAGCCGTATGCCTCGTAGCGCGCCCGCACGTCCTCGCTGAAGGCGATGTCGACGTCGTCCTCGATCGAGATCGCGTTCGAGTCGTAGATCGCGATGAGGCGGCCGAGCTGCTGGTGGCCCGCGAGCGAGCCGGCTTCGCTCGTGACGCCCTCCTGCAGGTCGCCGTCGCCGGCGATCACGTAGGTGTAGTGGTCGAAGGGGCTCTCGCCGTCGGGCGTCCCGGGGTCGAGCAGCTCGCGCTCGAAGCGCTGCGCGTAGGCGAAGCCGACCGCGGATGCGAGGCCCTGGCCGAGCGGGCCGGTCGTGATCTCGACGCCCTTCGTGTGGCGGTACTCCGGGTGCCCCGGGGTGAGGGAGCCCCACGTGCGAAGGGCCTCGAGGTCGCTCTTCTCGAGGCCGGAGCCCGTGAGGTAGAGCTGCACGTACTGCGTGAGGGACGAGTGGCCCACCGAGAGGATGAAGCGGTCGCGACCGAGCCAACGGTCGTCGGCCGGATCGCGGTCCATGACGTGCTGGTACAGCAGGTGCGCGACGGGCGCGAGGCTCATCGCCGTGCCCGGGTGGCCGTTGCCGACCTTCTCGACGGCGTCCGCCGCGAGCAGGCGGGCGGTGTCGACGGCGCGCTGGTCGTCAGTGGTCCATTCGAATGCCAAGGCGGCTCCTTCTTCCGGCGGCGCGGAGCCGCGGCGATGCGGGCGGTGGGCGTCCTCCCCAGCATAGTGAGCGAGCGCATGCGGGTCCCGGGCGATTCCCGCGAGTGACGTCGCGAGTCAGATAGGGTGGCCGTTGGCCCTCGCCCGCTCCCGATCACTCGAACAGGACCCCGCTGCATGTCGAATGCGACCTCGTCAGGCGTCTCGGCCCCCGCGGCGCCGGAGGCTCCCGGACGGGCGACCCTGAAGGTCAAGGCGGGCGCGTACGTCGCGCTGACGAAGCCGCGCGTGATCGAGCTGCTGCTCGTCACCGCCCTCCCGACGATGTTCCTCGCCGCCGGCGGCGTGCCCCCGCTCGGAGCGCTCGTCGCGACCCTCGTCGGCGGCTTCCTGAGCGCCGGGAGCGCGAACGCGTTCAACATGATCCTCGATCGCGACATCGACCGCGTCATGCACCGCACGCAGCACCGGCCGCTCGTGACCGGCACCCTCTCGGTGCGCGAGGCGCGCGTGTTCGCGTGGACGCTCGCGGTCGTCTCGACGCTCGTGCTCGGCCTCTTCGCGACCTGGCTCGCCGCAGCGCTCTCGGTCGCCGCGATCGCCTTCTACGTGCTCGTCTACACGATGCTGCTCAAGCGCCGCACCGAGCAGAACATCGTCTGGGGCGGCATCGCCGGCTGCTTCCCGGTCGTCATCGGCTGGGCCGGCGTGACGGGCACGCTCGACTGGCCCGCGTGGATCCTCTTCACGCTCGTCTTCCTCTGGACCCCCGCGCACTACTGGCCGCTGTCGATGAAGTACCGCGACGACTACGAGGCGGCCGACGTGCCGATGCTCGCGGTCGTGCGCGGCCGGCCGATGGTCGGCATCCAAGTGATCCTCTACGCGTGGGCCTCGCTCGCGTGCACCCTGCTGCTCATCCCCGTGGGCGGGATGGGCTGGCTCTACTCGGGCGTCGCGGTCATCGCGGGCGCGTGGTTCGTGGGGGAGTCGCACGGGCTCTACCACCGCGCGATCAAGGGCGAGCGGGAGGTGCGCGCGATGCGCGTCTTCCACGCCTCGAACACCTACCTGACGCTCATCTTCCTCGCGGTCGGCGTCGACCCGCTGCTGCCCTTCTGACCCGCAGCCGGTGCGAGCCCCTCGACGGGCTCAGGGTCCGCCGCTCCGCGCGCGCAGCGCGCCGAGCGCGTCGAAGCCTCAGACCCGGTCGAGCATCTGCAGCAGGCGCCCCTCGCGGAGCGCCCACGGGCTGACGTCGAGCTCCTTGACGCGGAACGCGCGCATGGCCTCCGACAGCACGATGCCGCCCGCGACGATCTGGAACGTCCGGTCGGTCGTGATGCCCGGCAGCGCCGTGCGCGACGCCGCATCCATGCGCGCGATGCGCGGCACCCAGTCGTCGAGCTGGCGGCGCGTCAGCACGGCCCGGTCGCCGTCGCCGACGCCGGGGAGCGCGTTGCCCGCGAGCCGCGCGAGCGAGCGGATCGTCTTCGACGACCCGATCACGTGGTCGGGGCGCCCGTACGGCTGCACCTGTGCGACCGCGTCGTCGAGCACGGCCTTCGCGTAGATGCGCAGCGCCCGCTGGTCGGCGAGCGACGGCGGGTCGGAGCGGAAGAAGCCGACCGTCGACCGCCCCGCGCCGAGCGGCACCGAGAGCGCGATCGCCGGCTCCTCGTCGTCGCCCATGGCGATCTCGAGCGAGCCGCCGCCGATGTCGAGCAGCAGGATGCGCCCGGCCGCCCAGCCGAACCAGCGCCGCACCGCGAGGAACGTCAGCCGCGCCTCGTCGGGCCCCGAGAGGATGTCGAGGGTCACCTCGGCCTCGCGCTCGATGCGCGCGACGACCGCCTCGCCGTTCGCCGCCTCCCGCAGCGCGCTCGTCGCCATCACGACGAAGTCGTCGAGCGGCTCGCCGCGCGCGATCGTGACGCACTCGCGGATCGCGGCGAGCAGCGCCTCGACGCCCTCGTCGGTGATCGCGCCGTCCTCGTCGAGGTAGCGCATGAGCCGCAGCGTCAGCCGGTGCGAGCGCGTCGGCACCGGCCGGCCGCCGAGTCGCATGTCGACGAGCAGCAGGTGCACGGTGTTCGAGCCGATGTCGAGCACCCCCAGCCTGGCGCCGTGCTGCACGTCGCCGAGCGAGCCGTCGACCGGGCGGTCGCCGCTCATGCGCGCACGACGGCGGATGCGTCGGCGCGCGTCGTCTGCGCGTCCGTCGGCTGCGGCGGGCGGAGCGAGAGCACCACGGCGGCGCCGATCGCGGCCGAGACGACCGAGAGCACCATGTGGATGCCGACGAGCGCGATCGGCAGGCCGAGGCGCGACTGGACGACGCCGACGACGACCTGGGCGAGGATGACGCCGAGCATGGCGAGCGACCAGCGCAGGTGGAGTCGCGGGCCGCGCCGCCAGGCGACGGCCGCGACGGCGACGGTGAGCGCGAGCAGCGCGTAGCCGGGCCAGGCGTGCACGTGCTGCATCACCGCGGGGTCCAGGCCGTTCCGGGCCACGCCCCCGTCGCCCGCGTGCGGACCGGAGCCGGTCGTCAGCACCCCCACCACCACGACCACGACGAGCACGAACGTCATGAGGTGCACGAGCGCCGCCTGCCAGCGGGGCACGACGCGCGGGCCCGAGCGGCCGACGACGACCTTCCAGACCAGCACCGCCGAGAGCGCGACGAGGATGACCGAGAGGAAGAAGTGCACGCCGACGGTGTCGGGCCGCAGCTCCATCCACACGACGACGGCGCCGATGAGCGCCTGCGCGACGCTCAGGCCGAGCACGAGTCCCGCGAGCCACACGATGGAGCGGTCGACGCGGCGGCGGATCGCCATCACGAGCATGACCACGGCGATCGCCACGACGACCGCGCCCCAGACGCGGTTCGTGAACTCGATGATCCCGTGGATGCCCTGCTCGGGCACGGGCACGAACGAGCCCGGTTCGCAGTTGGGCCAGGTCGTGCATCCGAGCCCCGAGCCCGTCAGGCGCACGGCGCCGCCCGTGCCGACGATGACGATCTGCGAGACCAGGGTGGCCCAGGCGGCGGCCATCAGGCCGCGCGAGCGCTCCAGCACAGTGCACCTCTCATGCCGTTCGCGGTAGGATCGTGGGGAGCCCATCGGCTCCGAACCCCTGCGCCGGTCTTCGGCGAGGCGTGTGCGACGGCCCTTCAAGTATGGCCGAACGCGGCGGTTCGCGAGTCGCGCGGAATGCCGAGGAGCACCGCTGGGTTGCAATCCGTGGATGGAAGGGGGAGCGATGTCCGATGTCCTGATCGACCGGCCCGAGCTCGAGAGCCTGGGTCAGTACGAGTTCGGCTGGCACGACTCCGACGAGGCTGGAGCCACGGCGAAGCGTGGTCTGAACGAGCAAGTCGTGCGCGAGATCTCCGCGCTCAAGAACGAGTCAGAGTGGATGCTCGAGCGCCGCCTCAAGGGGCTGCAGCTGTTCGAGCGCAAGCCGATGCCGACGTGGGGTGCCGACATCTCCGGCATCGACTTCGACAGCATCAAGTACTTCGTGCGCTCGACCGAGCGCCAGGCGCAGACGTGGGAGGACCTCCCCGAGGAGATCCGCAACACCTACGACCGGCTCGGCATCCCCGAGGCCGAGCGCTCGCGCCTCGTCGCCGGCGTCGCCGCGCAGTACGAGTCGGAGGTCGTCTACCACCAGATCCAGGAGGACCTGGAGGCGCAGGGCGTCATCTTCATGGACACCGACACGGCGCTCAAGGAGCACCCGGAGTTCTTCGAGGAGTACTTCGGCACCGTGATCCCGACGGGCGACAACAAGTTCGCCGCGCTCAACACGGCGGTGTGGTCGGGCGGCTCGTTCGTCTACGTGCCGAAGGGCGTCCACGTCGAGATCCCGCTGCAGGCCTACTTCCGCATCAACACGGAGAACATGGGGCAGTTCGAGCGCACGCTCATCATCGCCGACGAGGGCTCGTACGTGCACTACATCGAGGGCTGCACGGCGCCGATCTACTCGAGCGACTCGCTGCACTCCGCCGTGGTCGAGATCGTCGTGAAGAAGAACGCCCGGGTTCGCTACACGACGATCCAGAACTGGTCGAACAACGTCTACAACCTCGTCACCAAGCGCGCCATCGCCGAGGAGGGCGCGACGATGGAGTGGATCGACGGCAACATCGGCTCCAAGGTGACGATGAAGTACCCCTCGATCTACCTCGTGGGGGAGCGCGCGAAGGGCGAGACCCTCTCGGTCGCGTTCGCCGGCCCCGGCCAGCACCAGGACGCGGGCGCGAAGATGATCCACATGGCGCCGTACACGACGTCGTCGATCGTCTCGAAGTCGATCGCGCGCGGCGGCGGCCGCTCGGGCTACCGAGGTGAGGTGCGGGTCGACGCGAACGCGCACCACTCGGCGAACAGCGTCGTGTGCGATGCCCTGCTCGTCGACACGATCTCGCGCTCCGACACCTACCCGGCCATCGACATCCGCGTCGACGACGTCGTCCTCGGCCACGAGGCGACGGTGTCGAAGGTGAGCGAGGAGCAGCTGTTCTACCTGATGTCGCGCGGTCTCGAGGAGACCGAGGCGATGGCGATGATCGTGCGCGGCTTCATCGAGCCCATCTCCCGCGAGCTGCCGATGGAGTACGCGCTCGAGCTCAACAAGCTCATCGAGATGAGCATGGAAGGATCCGTCGGCTGACATGACCGCGACTGAGACCACCCCCGCCCACCTCGCGACGGAGGACCGCTTCGTCCCGATCCAGACCCGATCGGAGCGGCCGACCTCGTTCGACCCGGCCGACTTCGGCACGCCGACCGGCCGCGAGGTCAACTGGCGCCTCTCGGACCTCAAGCGGCTCGCGCCGCTGCTGGTCGACGAGGAGACCGAGACGGGCGCCGAGCGCGCGATCGAGTACGGCCTCGCCGAGCTCGAGGCCGCCGGCATGCTCGTCGAGTCGACCGGCCACGACGCCGCCCCGCGCGGCGAGATCTTCCGCCCCGAGGACGTCGTGAGCGCGATCGCGTGGAAGCGCTGCGAGAACGCTCTGCACATCCGCCTCCCCGAGGGGAAGGTGCAGGAGGAGGCCGTGATCGCCCGCCTCCACGGCACGGGCGCCGACCGCCACGCGAACGCGCACATCGTCGTCGAGGCGATGCCCGGCTCGGTCGGCACGATCGTGCTGCACCACTCGGGCTCCGCGCGCTACGCGCAGAACGTCGAGGTCATCGTGCGCGAGGGCGCGCGGCTCACGCTCATCTCGGTGCAGGACTGGCAGGACGACGCGGTGCACGCGTCGGCCCACCAGGCGGTCGTCGGCGACGGGGCGTACCTGAAGCACATGGTCGTCTCGTTCGGCGGCGGCGTCGTGCGGGTCAACCCGTCGATGCGCCTCGCGGGCCACCGCGCCGAGGGCGAGATGTTCGGCTTGTCCTTCTCCGACAGCGGCCAGCACATCGAGAGCCAGGTCTTCATGTTCCACGAGGGCGTCGAGACCCGCGGCGACGTGCTCTACAAGGGCGCGCTGCAGGGCGAGGGCGCGCGCTCGGTGTGGATCGGCGACGTGCTCATCGGGCAGGACGCGACGGGTACCGACAGCTACGAGAAGAACCAGAACCTCGTGCTGACCGACGGCGCGCGAGCCGACAGCATCCCGAACCTCGAGATCCAGACCGGCGACATCGCCGGTGCCGGCCACGCCTCCGCGACCGGCCGCTTCGACGACGAGCAGCTCTTCTACCTGCAGTCGCGCGGCATCGAGGAGGAGGAGGCCCGTCGCCTCGTCGTGATCGGCTTCCTCATGGAGATCGTCCAGAAGATCGGCGTGCCCGAGATCGAGGAGCGGCTCGCCGACGCGATCGAGGAGGAGCTCCGCCGCGGTGCCGGCCTCGCTCCGGCCTCGAAGGCGGGGGCATGACCGCCCAGCGAGCATGCGGCGTGGATGACGTCGCCGTGAGCGCGGCCGTGCGGGTCGAGCTCGACGGCATCGCGATCGCGATCGTCAAGGACTCGGCCGGCGCGATCCACGCGATCGGCGACACCTGCACCCACGGCGAGATCTCGCTCTCGGAGGGCTTCGTCGAGGACGACGCCATCGAGTGCTGGGCGCACGGCTCGCAGTTCGAGCTGCGCACCGGCAAGCCGAAGAACCTGCCGGCCTACGAGCCGGTGCCGGTCTTCCCCGTGACCATCGACGGCGACGACGTGCTCGTCGACGTCCAGAACCCCGTGAAGCTGTAGCGCGGCGGCAGCCGCGAAGGAAGGAAGCGCGATGAGCGTCCTGGACATCAAGGACCTGCGTGTCTCGATCGAGACCGAGCAGGGCAGCAAGGAGATCCTCCGCGGAGTCGATCTCACCATCAACTCCGACGAGATCCACGCGATCATGGGGCCGAACGGCTCCGGCAAGTCGACCCTCGCGTACACGCTCGCGGGCCACCCCCGCTACACCGTCGACGGCGGCTCCATCACGCTCGACGGCGAGGACGTCCTCGAGATGAGCGTCGACGAGCGCGCTCGCGCGGGCCTCTTCCTCGCGATGCAGTACCCGGTGGAGATCCCCGGCGTGACCGTCTCGAACTTCCTCCGCACCGCGAAGACCGCCATCTCGGGCGAGGCCCCGCGCGTGCGCGAGTGGATCGGCGACGTTCGCGGCGCCATGGAGAAGCTGCGCATGGACTCGTCGTTCGGCGAGCGGAACGTCAACGAGGGCTTCTCGGGCGGCGAGAAGAAGCGCCACGAGATCCTCCAGATGGAGCTGCTCCGCCCGCGCTTCGCGGTGCTCGACGAGACCGACTCGGGCCTCGACGTCGACGCGCTGCGCGTCGTCTCCGAGGGCGTCAACCGCATCAAGGGAGAGACGGGCCTCGGCGTGCTCCTCATCACGCACTACACCCGCATCCTCCGCTACATCCAGCCCGACCACGTGCACGTGTTCGTGAACGGACGGATCGCCGAGCAGGGCGGCCGCGAGCTCGCCGACCGGCTCGAGGAGGAGGGCTACGACCGCTACCTCAAGGCAGGCGTCTGATGGCACTCGTCGAGATCGACGCGGCGAAGTTCGACGCGGTCACCGACGCGCTCAAGGACGTCGTCGACCCCGAGCTCGACGTCAACATCGTCGACCTTGGCCTCGTCTACGACCTCGCGTGGGATGACGAGCAGGACGCGCTCGTCATCTCGATGACGCTCACGTCGGCGGGCTGCCCGCTCACCGACGTCATCGAGTCGGAGATCGCCGAGAAGCTCGACGGCATCGTGCAGCAGTTCCGCATCAACTGGGTGTGGATGCCGCCGTGGGGCCCGGAGCGCATCACCGAGGACGGCCGCGAGATGATGAGGGCGCTCGGCTTCACGATCTGACCTCCGGTCAGATCGTGCGGACGGTCCTGTGGACCGTCCGGCCGAGCGCCGTCGCGAGCGGAAGCGAGCGATCTGGGGCCTCGTCGCGCTCCGGGGCAGTTGAGCGGTCTTCAACCGGGTAGCCGGTAGGGCGAGCCGATATGTGTCGCGTCCCACCGGCTATCCGGTTGAAGATTCCTCCAGAGGGCGGTCGGCGGGGGTGGTCACGCGGCGTCGCGCCGCACGCGCGGCGCCCACGCCCGCTCCGGCTCGGCCGGCTCGAGCATCGACCAGACGGTCGGCGCGAGCTGCGGGTAGTCGTCGACGATGCGCCGGAGTACTCGGTCGCTCACCTCGTGACCGGGGCGCACGGCGCGCGGCGGGAGGATCCGCTCGGATCGCAGGAGCAGCACGACGATCTCGTCGACGCTCGGCAGCTGCGACATGAAGTCCCAGGGGTCCTCACCGGAGCGCAAGCGCTCCTCGACGAGCACCGAGCGCTCGTCCGCGGCCTCGGCGCGCAGCACCTCGAGGCTCGCCCGCCTGCGGGGCGAGGGGTCGGCGGTGGCCTCCGGAGTCACCGATCGCGCCCGTGGCGCGGCTTGCGCGGCGGCCGCTCGTCGCGCTCCCGGCGGGGCGCCCGATCGTCGCGGCGCGGACCGCGCTCGTCGCGCTCGCGACGGCCGGTGTCGACGCGGATGTCGATCGGCACGCCGAGGATGCGCGTCTGCGAGAGCCGCTCGAGCTGACCGGGGGAGAGCTCCGGCAGCTCGACGAGCGTGAAGTCGTAGCGAATGGTGATGCGCCCGAAGTCGTCGCGGCCGAGTCCGCCCTCGTTCGCGAGCGCGCCGACGATCTGCCGCGGTTCAACGCCGCGCTTGCTTCCCACGGCGAGCCGGTAGGTCGTCGCGTCCGACGGGCCGCGGCGCGAGCTGCGCTCGGGACGGTCGCCGCCCGCGTCGCGATCGCGGTCGCGGGCGCGCTCCTTGGGCGCCTGGAGCGCGCGGTCCGCCTCCGCATCGAGCAGCAGCGGCGTGTCGCCCTGCGCGACGACGGCGAGCGCGGCTGCGACGTCCTCCTGCTGCGCGTCGTGGTGCGCGACGTAGTGCGCGATGATCTCGCGGAAGCGCTCGATGCGCTCCGTCTCGCCGAGGGCGGCGGTGATGGCGTCGTCGAAGCGCGTGAGCCGCGTGGCGTTCACCTCGCCCGCGCTCGGCATCGGCATGATCTCCACCGTGCCGCGCGTCGCCTTCTCGATCGCGCTCAGCATCCGCCGCTCGCGCGGCGTGACGAAGCTGATCGCGTCGCCCGTGCGACCCGCGCGGCCGGTGCGGCCGATCCGGTGCACGTACGACTCCGTGTCGATCGGCAGGTCGTAGTTGATGACGTGGCTGATGCGCTCGACGTCGAGGCCGCGCGCGGCGACATCGGTCGCGACGAGCACGTCGAGGTCGCCAGAGCGGAGCTGATCGATCGTCTTCTCGCGCTGCGGCTGTGCCACATCGCCCGAGATGGCGGTCGCCGCGTAGCCGCGCGCGCGCAGGCGCTCCGCGACCGTCTCGGTCTCGTTGCGCGTGCGGGTGAAGACGATCGCCGCCTCGAACGGCTCGACCTCGAGCACGCGCGTGAGCGCCTCGAGCTTCTGCTGGTACGAGACCATGAGCGCTCGCTGGGTGATGCTCGGGGCCGTCGTCGTGCTCGCGCGCACCGTGACCTCGGCGGGCTCGCGCAGGTGCTGCTGCGAGATCGCCCGGATCTGCCGCGGCATCGTCGCCGAGAAGAGCGCCACCTGCTTCTCCCCGGGCGTCTGCTGGAGGATCTCGTCCACGTCCTCGGCGAAGCCCATCCGGAGCATCTCGTCGGCCTCGTCGAGCACGACGTGGCTGAGGCTCGAGAGGTCGAGGGTGCCCTTCGCGAGGTGGTCCATGATGCGGCCCGGGGTGCCGACGACCACGTGCACGCCGCGGCGCAGCGCGGAGAGCTGGACGCCGTAGCCCTGGCCGCCGTAGATCGGCAGCACGTGCACGCCGCCGAGATGCGCCGCGTAGCGCTCGAATGCCTCGCACACCTGCACAGCGAGCTCGCGCGTCGGGGTGAGCACGAGCGCCTGCGGCTCGCGCCGGGCGACGTCGATCGCCGCGAGCACCGGCAGCGCGAAGGCGGCCGTCTTGCCCGTGCCCGTCTGGGCGAGGCCGATGATGTCGCGTCCCTCGAGCAGGAGCGGGATCGTCTCGGCCTGGATCGCGGAGGGCGTCTCGTAGCCGACGTCGTCGAGCGCGCGCAGGATCTCGGGCGGCAGGCCCAGTGCGGCGAACGTCGCGCGATCGCCCTCGTCGTCGGTGTCGGGCGCGGTCTGCGTGTCGGTCATGCCTCCAACGCTACGCGCTGCGCGAGCCTCGCGCGGACCTACGCTCGTGGGATGGACCTCGATTGGCTCGCCGCGATCTACGGCGCGACGATCCCCGTGGGCGGAGGGCAGGAGCTGCTGCTGCGCGAGGTCGTGGGGAACGCCTTCGGGCTCGGGAGCGCCGTGGGCGGCATGCTGCGGCGCGTCTGGGCATGGCCCGTGGGCATCGTCGGCAACGTGCTGCTGCTCACGGTCTTCCTCGGCGCGATCCTCGAACCGGCCCACACCCTGCCAACGCTGCTCGGCCAGGCCGGCCGGCAGGTGATGTTCATCGCGCTCGCGGTCTACGGCTGGGTGCGCTGGCGGAAGGCGCGCGCCGCCGACGGGCAGATCGTTCCGCGCTGGGCCACGTGGCGGCAGCGCACCGGACTCGCCGTCGTGCTCGTCGTCGGCACGGTCGCCCTCACGCCGCTCTTCGCGGCGCTCGGCTCCTACGAGCCCGTGTGGGCCGACGCCTGGACCTTCGTCGGCTCGCTCCTCGCGACCTACGGGATGGCACGCGGCTGGACGGAGTTCTGGCTCATCTGGGTGCTCGTCGACCTCGTCGGCGTGCCGCTGCTGCTCTCGGCCGGCTACTGGGCGACGGCGGCGATGTACGCCTTCTACGGCGGGTTCACCGTGTGGGGCTTCGTCGTCTGGGCCCGGGCGCGCCGGAAGCCCTCGGTCGAGGTGCTGCTGCCGGATCCGCGGGTCGAGCGCGCCGACCGCTGACGCTGCGGCGTCGAGCCGGGACGGTCGTCGTCAGTCGATCGAGCGGTCGATGCGGCGCGCGCCGGCCCACGCGGCGGGCATGATCGCGGCCGCGAGCGCCCACTTCACGATGCCGCCGACGATGAACGGCACGAAGCCGAGCTGCAGCGCGCCCGCGAGCCCGACGGGCGTGCCCATCGCCGCGAGCACCGCCGCCATGTAGGGGATGCCGAAGGCGAAAGGGATGAGGCTCGCGAGGCCGAAGAGCGCGATCGCGAGCAGCGGGCGGCGGTCCCAGCGCCGCTCGGCGAGCCAGCCGACGACCGCCGCGGTCGCGATGAAGCCGATGATGAAGCCGAAGCTCGGCTTGCCGACCGCGAGCAGGCCGCCCGTGAAGCCGGCGAAGATGGGCGCCCCGGCGACGCCGAGCGCGAGGTAGCCGACCATCGCGGCGACGCCGCGGCGGAAGCCGAGCGACGCGGCGACGAGCATGACCCCGAGCGTCTGCCCCGTGACGGGCACGGGCCACATCGGGATCTCGAGCTGCGCGAGCGCCGCGACGACGGTGATGCCGGCGGCGACGAGCAGGACGTCCTTGATGAGCGAGCGGTGCCCGACGAGCGCGTCGGCGAGGACGGTGCGGCGGGGGAGCGGGAGAGCGACAGCGGTCATGGAACCACCATAGGGCCGCGGCTCGTAGGATCCCGGCATGAGCGATCTCGCCGGCAAGGCCACCGCCCTCCTCACCATGCACGACGGCTTCGTCGTGCTCCCGACCGCGTGGGACTCGTGGTCGGCCCGCACCCTCGTCGACGCCGGCTTCGAGGCGCTCACGATCGGCAGCCACCCGCTCGCGGAGTCGCGCGGTCAGCGCGACAACGAGGGCATGAGCCTCGACGACGCGCTCGAGGGCATCACGCGCATCACCGCATCCGTCGATGTGCCCGTGAGCGCCGACATGGAGTCGGGCTACGGCGCGGAGCCCGCCGAGCTCATCGAGCGGCTGCTCGAGGCCGGAGCCGTCGGGCTCAACGTCGAGGACACCGTGCACGCCGAGGGCCGCATGCGCGAGCCGCAGGAGCACGCCGACTACATCGCGGGGCTGCGCGCCGCCGCGGACGCCTCGGGCGTCGACCTCGTCATCAATGCACGCACGGATGCGTTCGCCCGCCCCGAGCTGCACGGTCGCGATCCGCTCGACGAGGCGATCGCGCGCTGCGAGCTCATGGAGCGGGCCGGCGCGCGCTGCCTCTACCCGGTCAAGCCGACGGATCGCGCGGCGCTCCGCGCGATCCTCGAGCGCGTCTCGCTCCCGGTCAACGTCACGGCGCACCCCGTGCGCGGCTCGCTCCTCGGCGACCTCGCCGCCACGCGCGAGGGCGGCGCGCGCCGCGTGAGCTTCGGACCGCTGCTGCAGGCGGCGCTCACCGACCTGATCGGGGAGCTCGCGCGCCCCTGGCGCTGAGCCGGGGCGCTGAGGCCGGGCGCTGAGCCCGGGCACCGGTCGCTGGTAGGCTGGTGGGCTGGTCCGCACGTCGGGCCCACCCCCACCCCCATCCAGAGAGGCTCCCGCGCGCATGATCGCCGTGTCAGGCTTCGAGCTCTCGGTGGGCCCCCGCACCCTCATGAGCGACGTCTCGTTCCGCATCGACGCGGGCGACAAGATCGGCCTCGTCGGCCGCAACGGCGCCGGCAAGACCACCATGACGAAGGTGCTCGCGGGCGTGAGCGACGACCGCGACGGCCACACCTTCTCGGGCCGCATCGAGCGCTCGGGCGAGATCGGCTACCTGCCGCAGGACCCGCGCTCGGGTGACCCGAAGCAGACCGCGCGCCGACGCATCCTCGACGCCCGCGGCCTCGGCGAGCTCGTCGAGGGCATGCGCCTCGCGACCGAGCAGATGGGCGAGGGCGGCTCGGTCGCCGACGAGGCGATGCGCCGCTACGGCCGCCTCGAGGACCGCTTCCTCGCGCTCGGCGGCTACGCGGCAGAGGCCGAGGGCGCCGCGATCGCGTCGAACCTGCAGCTGCCCGACCGCATCCTCGACCAGCCGCTCGAGACGCTCTCGGGCGGCCAGCGCCGCCGCATCGAGCTCGCGCGCATCCTCTTCTCGGGCGCCGACACGATGCTGCTCGACGAGCCGACGAACCACCTCGACGCCGACTCGGTGACGTGGCTGCGCGAGTTCCTGAAGGGCTACTCCGGCGGCCTCATGGTCATCAGCCACGACGTCGAGCTCGTCGAGGAGACGGTGAACCGCGTCTTCTACCTCGACGCGAACCGCCAGGTCATCGACATCTACAACATGTCGTGGAAGCTCTACCTGCGCCAGCGCGAGGCCGACGCCGAGCGTCGCAAGCGCGAGCGCGCGAACGTCGAGAAGCAGGCGACGCAGCTCGAGCTGCAGGCGGCGAAGATGGGCGCGAAGGCGACGAAGGCCGTCGCGTCGAAGCAGATGGCGAGGCGAGCAGAGCGGATGCGCTCCGGGCTCGAGGACGTGCGCGCGGTCGACAAGGTGGCGAAGCTGCGCTTCCCGAAGCCGGCCCCGGTGGGGAAGACCCCGATCATGGCGCGCGACCTGTCGAAGTCGTACGGCTCGCTCGAGATCTTCACCGCCGTCGACCTCGCCGTCGACCGCGGCTCGCGGGTCGTCATCCTCGGCCTCAACGGCGCGGGCAAGACGACGCTGCTGCGGATCCTCGCGGGCGTGTCCGAGAGCGACACGGGCGAGATCGAGCGCGGCCACGGACTGCGCGTCGGCTATTACGCGCAGGAGCACGAGACGCTCGACGTCGAGCGCTCGGTGCTGCAGAACATGCTCTCGGCGTCGCCCGAGATCACCTCGACGGAAGCGCGCCGCGTGCTCGGCTCGTTCCTGTTCACGGGCGACGACGCCGACAAGCCCGCGCGCGTGCTCTCGGGCGGCGAGAAGACCCGACTCTCGCTCGCGATGCTCGTCGTCTCGAGCGCCAACCTGCTGCTGCTCGACGAGCCCACGAACAACCTCGATCCCGCGAGCCGCGAGGAGATCCTCGGCGCGCTCGGCGCGTACGAGGGCGCCGTCATCCTCGTGAGCCACGACGAGGGCGCCGTCGAGGCGCTCGACCCCGAGCGCGTGCTGATCATGCCCGACGGCACCGAGGACCTCTGGAGCCCCGAGTACCTCGACCTCATCGGCCTGGCCTAGCGTGACGGCAGGTCGCGAGGGAGGCCCGCATGCTCGATGAGCCGGTCGGCTGGCTGTCGGCGGTCGGCGGCGCGCTCAACGCGATCGGCATCGTCGCGTTCGCGATCTCCGGCGCGCTGCTCGCGGTGCAGAAGCGCATGGACCTCGTCGGCATGGCCGGGCTCGCGGTCGTCACCGCTACCGGCGGCGGCATGCTGCGCGATCTGCTGATCGGCGCGACGCCCGTCGCGGTGCTGCGCGAGTGGTGGATGATCGGCGCCGCGCTGCTCGGCGCGCTCGCCGTCTTCCTCCTGCACCGGTGGATGGACAAGCTCGACCGGCCGGTGCTCATCTTCGACGCGATCGGTCTCGGCATCTTCGTCGTCGCGGGCGCGACGAAGGCCGTGCACCACGGCGTCGACCCCGTCGGCGCGGCGTTCGTCGGCATGCTCACCGGCACCGGCGGCGGCATCCTGCGCGACGCCCTCGCGAACGACATCCCCGCCGTGTTCCGGCGCGACTCGCGGCTCTACCTGCTGCCCGCGCTGCTCGGCTCGAGCGCTGCCGCGGCCGCCGAGTGGCTCGGCTGGGGGCACTGGGCCGTGCTCACGGGCATCGCCTTCGTCGTGTGCGCGCTCCGCATCGCGAGCGAGCTGCTCGACTGGCGCGTGCCGTCGCTGGGGACGCAGGCGATCCCGACGATCCGCGACTGACGCCGCGACGATCCGGAGCGCTCAAGCGCGGTCGAGGATGTCGTCCTCGACGTCCGCATCGGAGGGCCGCTCGCGCTTCGGCCTCGGCGGGGGAGCATCGCCTCGCAGCTCCTCGCGCATCCCCCACGCGACGGCGGCGTAGCCGAAGAGCGCGAAGACGAACCACTGCAGCGTGTAGGAGAGGTGCGGGCCCTCGTCGAGCACGGGGCGCGTGGCGATCGCGACGTCGGCGGGCGCGGCGCCGTCCTCGCTCACGAGCAGCCCGTAGGCGCCGACGTACGTCTCGCCATCGATGCCCTCCGCGAGCGAGGGGAGGTTGACGGATGCGATCTGTCCCTCGGGTGCGCCGCGGCCGGGGATGTCGCCCTCGTTCGGACGCAGTCGGGCGACGACCGTCGTCGGCCCCGCGGGGGTCTCTGGGTCGGTCACGGGCCGCTCGGCGCCGGAGGCCTGGTCTATCCAGCCGCGGTCGACGACGAAGACGGTGCCGTCGGTCGTCCGGAACGGTGCGATGACGTCGAAGCCGACCTCGCCCCCGCGCCAGCGGCCCCGCAGCAGCACCTGCTCATCGAGCAGGTACTCGCCCTCGAGCACGACGGGCGTCCACTGCTTCGCGGGGTCGAAGGCCGCGGGGTCGGGCATGACCTCGGCGATCGCGGCCGGCGAGCGGTCGTAGTTCGACTCGAGCCGCTCGATCGCGGCGAGCGCCTCCTCGCGGCGGTTCCACTGCCAGACGCCGAACAGGCAGCACGCGATCGCGAAGATCGTCGCCAGCGCGACGTAGCCGAGCCAGCGCGGCTGGCGGAGGAGGGTGAGCATCAGGCGACTCGCTCCACCGTCTCGCCGAAGGCGGTCTCGACCACGGGGAAGCCGCGCGAGCGCAGCCACGCGGCGAGGCTCTCGCGGTGCTCGGGGCAAGCCGCCCACGTCTTGACGCGGTCCGCGTCGTGGATGCGCGGGTTGCGCCAGTGCAGCGCGTGGGCGGCCGCTGCCGAGCACCCGGCCGACGAGCACACCGCCGACGGGCTCGGCGCGCCGGCGCCGCCGTCGAGCATGCCGAGCAGGCTCATCGAGCCGCGCCCGGTCCGTCGCGCTCGGCGGGCGCGGTGCCGTCGAGCGGGTCGGGCGTGGCGCCGCCCCGCCACACGCGGTCGTCATCGGCGTCGCCGCTCGCGGCCGACGGACCGGCGGGCAGCGCGTTCGGTGCCTCGCGCACCTCGCCGGGCGCGTGCGTCGAGACGTTCGCGACCACGACCGCGAAGTAGGGGATGAGCACGGCGACGAGCGCGGGCGCGAGCTTCCACCAGCCGGGCACGACGAAGAAGATGCCGAGGCAGCCGACCCGCACGAGCATCATGTACAGGTACGTGCGGAAGCGCCTCTCACGATCCTCGTCTGGGGAGATCGGGAGGTCGGTGATCGACGCGGACCTTGCTCGCATGGCTGCACCACTCTACGCGCGTGCCCTTTGCGCCAGCCCTGTCTTTCGGGCTCGCCCTGCCTGCTCGGATGGCCCGGTCTTCTAGGCTGGCTCGCATGACCTCTCGCACCGTTCTCGTCACCGGCGGCAACCGCGGCATCGGCCGCGCGATCGCCCAGTCCTTCCTCGACGCCGGCCACCGCGTCGCGATCACCTCCCGCGACGGCTCCGGCCCCGAGGGCGCGCTCGCGGTCGCGGCGGACGTCACGGACGCGGCGTCGATCGACGCGGCCTTCACGCGCATCGAGCAGGAGCTCGGCCCGGTCGAGGTCGTCGTCGCGAACGCGGGCATCACGCGCGACACGCTGCTCATGCGCATGAGCGAGGAGGACTTCGCGACCGTCGTCGACACGAACCTCGGCGGCGCCTTCCGCGTCGCGCAGCGCGCCTCGAAGGGCATGCTGCGCGCCAAGTGGGGTCGCGTCATCCTCATCTCGAGCGTCGTCGGCCTCTACGGCGGCCCCGGCCAGGTCAACTACGCCGCCTCGAAGGCCGGCCTCGTCGGCATCGCCCGCTCGATCACGCGCGAGCTCGGCGCCCGCGGCATCACGGCCAACGTCGTCGCGCCCGGCTTCATCGCGACCGACATGACCGCCGAGCTCGACGAGAAGACGCAGGCGGAGTACAAGCAGGCGATCCCCGCGGCGCGCTACGGCAGCGCGGAGGAGGTCGCCGGGGTCGTGCGCTGGCTCGCGGGCGACGACGCCGCCTACATCTCGGGCGCCGTCATCCCCGTCGACGGCGGCCTCGGCATGGGCCACTAGCGCGGCCGTCGACGCGCAGGGGCGCGTCAGCCCGGCAGGATCGCGATGAGCTCGCGGAAGTCGGGCACGTCGACGACGTTGGTCGCGACCTCGCGCACGAGCGGCTTCGCGCAGAAGGCGACCGAGATGCCGGCCGATTCCATCATGAGCACGTCGTTCGCGCCGTCGCCGACCGCCATGACGCGCTCGCGCGGCACGCCGAGGTTCAGCCGCAGCGACTCGAGCGTGTCGCGCTTGGCCGCGCCGTCGATGACGGGACCGATCGAGCGGCCTGTGAGCCGCCCATCCGCGACCTCGAGCCGGTTCGCGCGCGCGTGGTCGATGCCGAGCCCGGCCGCAAGCGGGTCGAGCACCTCGTGGAAGCCGCCCGAGACGGCCGCGATGCGGCCGCCGCGCGCGTGCACCTCGGCGATGAGCTCGGGCACGCCGTCGGTGACCGTCACCTGCTCGCGGGCCGCGTCGAGCACCGAGACGGGCAGCCCCTCGAGCATGAGCAGGCGCTCGGCGAGCGAGGCGGCGAAGTCGAGCTCGCCCCGCATGGCGCGCTCGGTGACCGCCGCGACGTGCCGCTCGGCGTCGGGGCCGACCGCGCGCGCGAGCAGCTCGATGACCTCGTCGCGGATGAGGGTCGAGTCGACGTCGGTGACGACGAGCAGCGATGCCCCCGTCACAGGATCGTCGAGCCCTTCGGCACCGTGACGATGCCGGAGGCCGAGATCGAGAAGCCGCGCGCGCGATCCGCGTCGTGGTCGACGCCGATCTGCACGCCCGGGCCGATCTCGACCGCCTTGTCGATGATCGCGCGGCGCACGACGGCGCCTGCGCCGACGTGCACCTGGTCGAACAGGATCGCGTCCGAGACCGTCGCTCCCGCGTCGATCGTGCACCACGGCGAGACGACGCTGCGCACGACGCTCGCACCCTGGACGACGGATCCCGCGCCCACGATCGCCTCGTTGACGTCGGCCGCGCGACCCCACGCATCCCTCGTGAACTTCGCGGGCGGCGCGTTGACGGTCTGGGTGTAGATCGGCCACTCGCGGTTGTAGAGGTTGAAGATCGGCAGCGCCGAGATGAGGTCCATGTGCGCGTCGAAGAACGACTCGATCGTGCCGACGTCGCGCCAGTAGTACTTGTCGCGCTCGGTCGCGCCAGGCACGGTGTTGTTCTTGAGGTCGTACATCGCGGCCTCGCCGCGCTCGACGAACCACGGGATGATGTCGCCGCCCATGTCGTGGTCGGAGTCCTCGAGCTCGTTGTCGGCGATGACCGCCTCGACGAGCGCGTCGGCGTCGAAGACGTAGTTGCCCATCGAGGCAAGCACCTCGCCGGGGGCGACGGCGAAGCCGGTCGCGTCGGCGGGCTTCTCGTGGAAGGCGCGGATGAAGCCCGCCTTCTCGTCGTCCTCCTCGATGACGCCGAACTGGTTCGCGAGCTCGATCGGCTGGCGGATGCCCGCGACGGTCGCGCGCGCCCCCGAGGCGATGTGCGCCTCGATCATGTCGCGGAAGTCCATCCGGTAGACGTGGTCGGCGCCCACGACGACGACGATGTCGGGCTTCTCGTCGGCGATGAGGTTGAGCGACTGGAAGATCGCGTCGGCGGAGCCGGCGAACCAGTGCTTGCCGGTGCGCTGCTGGGCGGGCACCGAGGTGACGTAGGAGTTGAGCATCGACGACATGCGCCAGACCTGCGAGACGTGGCGGTCGAGCGAGTGCGACTTGTACTGCGTGAGCACGACGATCTGCCGCAGGCTCGAGTTGATGAGGTTCGAGATCGCGAAGTCGATCAGGCGATAGGCGCCGCCGAACGGCACGGCCGGCTTCGCCCGATCGGCGGTGAGGGGCATGAGCCGCTTGCCCTCGCCGCCTGCGAGCACGATCCCGAAGACCTTCTTGTCCATGGGTTCACACTACGGTTCTTGTCTGCACGCTGACCAGGAGCCCAACGGCGGGTGCGGATGCGCTGGCGTACTGTGAGGGCATGCGCGTCGACCTGCTCACGAAGGAGTATCCGCCGGACGTCTACGGGGGAGCGGGGGTGCACGTCACCGAGCTCGTGAAGGCCCTGCGGGAGTCGATCGACGTGCGCGTGCGCTGCTTCGGCGCCCCGCGCGACGAGGAGGGCGTGACCGCCTTCGACGTGCCGGCCGAGCTCGCCGACGCGAACGGTGCGCTCCAGACGCTCGCCGTCGACCTGCAGATCGCCGACGCGGTCGCCGACGCCGATCTCGTGCACTCGCACACCTGGTACGCGAACGAGGCGGGCCGGCTCGCCCAGGAGCTGCACGGCATCCCGCACATCGTCACCGCGCACTCGCTCGAGCCGCTGCGCCCCTGGAAGGCGGAGCAGCTCGGCGGCGGCTACCGCATCTCGAGCGACATCGAGCGGCGCGCCTACGAGGCGGCCGATCGCGTGATCGCCGTCTCCGACGGCATGCGCGCCGACATCCTGCGCTCCTACCCGTCGCTCGACCCCGAGCGGGTCGTCACGATCCACAACGGCATCGACCTCGAGGCGTGGGCGCCGCTGCCCGACGCGGACCGCGCTCGCGAGCTCGGCATGGACCCCGACCTGCCGGCCGTCGTCTTCGTCGGCCGCATCACGAGGCAGAAGGGTCTGCCGCACCTGCTGCGCGCCGCGAGGGCGCTGCCGGAGGACGTGCAGCTCGTGCTCGTCGCGGGCGCTCCCGACACGCCGGAGATCCTCGCGGAGGTCAAGGGGCTCGTCGAGGAGCTGCGCTCCGCGCGCGGTGGCGTCGTATGGATCGACGACGTGCTGCCGCGCGACGACGTGCGCGTGCTGCTGAGCCACGCGACGACCTTCGTCTGCCCGAGCGTCTACGAGCCGCTCGGCATCGTCAACCTCGAGGCGATGGCGTGCGGCGCGCCCGTCGTCGGGAGCGCGACCGGCGGCATCCCCGAGGTCATCGTCGACGGCGAGACCGGCTACCTGGTGCCGATCGACCAGGTGCAGGACGGCACCGGCACACCGACCGACCCCGATCGCTTCGTCGCCGACCTCGCCGAGGCCCTCACGCGCATCGTCGCCGATCCCGAGTCGGCCAACCGGATGGGCGAGGCGGGCCGTGCGCGCGCGGCCGAGCACTTCGACTGGCACCGCATCGCGGCCGAGACGCGCGAGGTCTACGAGCGCGTCATCGCCGAGCGCGCCGGTCGATAGGCTCGCTGGCATGGCGAACGTGCTCGAGCTCCGCGATGTCTCCTTCGTCCGGAACGGGAATCGGATCCTCGATGGCATCTCCTGGAGCGTCGACGAGGCCGACCGCTGGGTGATCCTCGGCCCGAACGGCGCCGGCAAGTCGACGATCCTGCAGCTCGCGGCCGCCGCGACGCACCCGACGACCGGCGAGGTGCACGTGCTCGGCGAGCGCATCGGCAAGGTCGACGTCTTCGAGCTCCGCACGCGCATCGGCCTGGCGGCGACGGGTCTCGCGCGCCGCATCCCGGCCGCCGAGCGGGTCGGCGACGTCGTGCTCACCGCGGCCTACGCGGTGACGGGCCGCTGGCGCGAGCAGTACGAGTCGCTCGACCTCGAGCGCGCCGCCGAGGTCATGGACGCGTGGGACCTGAGCTCCCTCGCCACGCGCCAGTTCGGTACGCTCTCCGACGGGGAGCGGAAGCGCGTCCAGATCGCCCGAGCCGTCATGACGGATCCCGAGTTCATGCTCCTCGACGAGCCCGCCGGCAGCCTCGACCTCGGCGCGCGCGAGTCGCTGCTCGCCTCGCTCGAGGAGTACGCGTCGAGCCCGCTCGCGCCGGCGATCGTCATGGTCACGCACCACGTCGAGGAGATCCCGCCGGGCTTCACGCACGCGATGCTGCTGCGCGAGGGCGGCATCGTCGCGGCGGGGCCGCTCGACGATGTGCTGACGGATGCGCGCCTCACCGAGACCTTCGGCATCCCGCTCGAGGTCGCGCACGAGGGCGGCCGCTGGTCGGCGCGCGCGAGTCGCTGAGCCTCGCCGGGCCTCGTCCCCACCTGATACACTCGTCTGTCGGCCCGCACGCCGACCGAAGACTTCCGCGCCCGAGCGACCAAGGAAACCCATGAAGACCGAGATCCACCCCGACTACCGCCCGATCGTGTTCCGCGACCTCGCCTCGGGCGAGACGTTCCTCACGCGCTCGACGATCACGAGCGATAAGACGATCGAGCTCGACGGCGAGACCTACCCCGTCATCGACGTCGAGATCTCGTCGGCGTCGCACCCGTTCTACACGGGCAAGCAGCGCATCATGGACTCGGCCGGCCGCGTCGAGAAGTTCAAGAACCGCTACAAGGGCTTCGGCGGCTGATCGCAGCGGCACGCACAGAGGGCGACGGGCTTCGGCTCGTCGCCCTCTCGCTTGTCCGCGGGAGCGACGCCCCGAGTCTCGACGCGGTCCGCGCGCAGAGTGCCGCGCCTCTGCGCCGATCGCCCTCGCGGACCGCAGAGTGCCGGAGCTCTGCGCTGACGGCGTCCGCGAACCGCAGAGTGCCGGAACTCTGCGAACGGCTCCGCGGAGCCGCTCGGTGGGCAGGCGCTGACGCGGCAGCGCACCGCGATCCGCGTCCGCGCGGAGTGTCGGAACTCTGCCTTGACGGTGCTCGCAGGCCGCAGAGTGCGCGGCACTCTGCGCCGCGACGACGTCAGGCGCGGAGCGGCCAGCCGCGGCCCGCGCTGAACGTGGGGTCGCTGCGGCGCTTGAACTCCTCGAAGCCCGCCGCCTGCTCGTCGGCCCACCGCTCGGTCAGCTCGTGGAGCGAGATGGGGTCGATGCGCAGCTCGGGGTAGCGGACGGTCATCACCTGCGCGAGCCGGCCCGCGGCGATCGCGTCGGCGCTCGCGTCGTGCGCATCGACGAGCTCGATGCCGTACACCTCCGCCGCGACCGAGAGCGTGCGCTTGCCGCGGCGGTAGCGGTCGACCTGCCGGTCGATGACCATCGGGTCGATGACCGGGCGGGCGTCGAGCGGCTCGATGCCGTAGCGGCGGCACTCGGCGGCGAGGAGCGAGAAGTCGTAGGCGGCGTTGAACGCGCACACCGCGAGCCCCGCGGCGAAGTGGCGCGCGAGCTCCTCGCGGATCTCCTGCACCGCGAGCGGCGCCTGCGCGCCCTCGGCGCGCGCCCGCTCGGTCGTGACGCCGTGCACGGCGGTCGACGCGGCCGGGATCTCGACGCCCGGGTCGACGATCCAGTAGCGGCCCTCGATGACGGCGCCGCTCGCATCGAGCACGCCGACGAACGCGGTCACGATGCGCGACTGCGCGGGATCGATGCCCGTCGTCTCGAGGTCGAAGACGGCGAGCCGGTCGATCCAGCGATCGGGCGCCTCGGGACTCACCTCGAGGATCGGCCGTCGCAGCTGCACGCGCGTCTCCGTCATGCGCCCACGGTAGCCCGCACCGCCCACACCCGCCGGTAGGCTCGACCGGTGCCAGTGGAAAGCGGAGCGCCGTCGCCCTACCGGGCGCTGCTCGACGCGCTCCCGCAGCGCGAGCGCGTCGTCGAGGTGGACGGCACAGCGACGGCCGTGTTCGAGTACGGCGAGCCGGATGCGGCCCCGATCGTCTTCGTGCACGGCTTCCGCGGCGACCACCACGGGCTCGAGCCGATCGCGGCGCACCTGCCCGGCCTGCGGGTCATCGCCCCAGACCTCCCCGGCTTCGGCGCCTCCGACGCCCTGCCCACCGCATCCATCGACGCCTACGCGGCGTGGCTCCGCGCGCTCGTCGCGAGCGAGGCGCCCGGCGCGGCCGTGCTCGGCCACTCGTTCGGCTCGATCGTCGTCGCGCACGCCGCCGCGAGCGGGCTCGACGCGAGCCGCATCGTGCTCGTCAACCCCATCGCGACGCCCGCGCTCTCGGGCCCCAACCGGCTCGGCTCGGCGCTCGCGCTCGGCTACTACCGCGCCGCGGCCGCCCTGCCGGAGCGCGCGGGTCTCGCGCTGCTCGGTGCCCCGCCGATCGTGCGCGGCATGAGCGCGTTCATGGCCAAGACGCGCGACCGGGACCTGCGCGCCTGGATCCACGGCCAGCACGACGCGTACTTCTCGAGCTACGCCTCGCGCCAGTCGGTGCTCGAGGCGTTCGACGCATCCATCCGCCACACGGTCGGCGAGGTCGCCGCCCGCATCGCGCAGCCCGTGCAGCTCATCGCCGCCGATCGCGACGACATCACGCCGCTGCGCGAGCAGCACCGGCTGCGCTCGCGCTTCCCGGACGCGCGCCTCGCGGTGCTCCACGGCACCGGCCACCTCGTGCACTACGAGCAGCCGCGCGAGGCCGCCGCGGTCATCCGGCGCTTCCTCGGCG
Organism: Agrococcus sp. TSP3-2-1; assembly: GCF_049897585.1. Lineage (NCBI taxonomy): Bacteria > Bacillati > Actinomycetota > Actinomycetes > Micrococcales > Microbacteriaceae > Agrococcus > Agrococcus sp. TSP3-2-1. Next base: position 6,584 of record NZ_JAFCWN010000007.1, on the reverse strand, counting down.
AGGGCGCCGCGCGCTGATGCGCGTCCTGTTCGACTGCCGCTACGTGCGCCTCGAGCGGCACGACGGCATCTCGCGCTTCTCGGCCGAGCTCGTCGCCGAGCTCGCGCGCGACCACGACGTCACGATGCTCGTGAGCGACGAGCGGCAGCTCGCGATGCTCCCGCGGCTCCCGCACGTGCTCGGCCCCTCGCCGACCGGCCCGCTCGAGCCGCTCGCCGCGTGGCGGCTGCGGCGCGTGCGGGCCGACGTCGCGTTCTCGCCCATGCAGACGATCGGCTCGATCGGTCGCGCGTGGCCGCTCGTGACGACCGTGCACGACCTCATCTACTACCGCCACCCGACGCCGCCGCCGAGCCTGCCGGCGCCCGTGCGGCTGCTGTGGCGGCTCTACCACCGCTCGTTCGCTCCGCAGCGGATGCTGCTGAACGCCGTCGACGGCGTCGCGACGGTCTCGGAGACGACCCGCGGCCTCATCGAGCGGCACCGGCTCACGCGCCGCCCGGTCGCGGTCGTGCCGAACGCGTTCGCGCCGCTCGGCGAGCCCGTCGCGCACGCCGAGCCGCCGACGCGGCGGCTCGTCTACATGGGCTCCTTCATGCCCTACAAGGACGTCGAGACGCTCGTCGCCGCCGCCCGCCTGCTGCCCGAGCACGAGCTCCACCTGTGCAGCCGCATCGATCCCGCGACGCGCGAGCGGCTCGCCCGGCTCGCGGCAGGCGCATCCGTCGTCTTCCACGACGGCGTGACGGACGCCGAGTACGCCGAGCTGCTGCGCAGCGCGACCGCGCTCGTGCACGCCTCGCGCGAGGAGGGGTTCGGCATCCCGCTGCTCGAGGCGATGAGCCTCGGCGTGCCCGCGGTCGTCGCCGACACGGCGATCTTCCGCGAGGTCGGCGGCGATGCGGCGCGCTACTTCCCGGTGGGAGACGCGGATGCGCTCGCGCGCGCCGTGCGCGCCCTCGAGGGCGAGTGGGCGGCCGTCTCGCGCGCCTCCCTCGAGCAGGCCGCCCGCTTCAGCTGGCGCGCCTCGGCCGAGCGGCTCGGCGCCTTCCTCGCGGAGGTCGCCGCGGCGTCGCCGCGCAAGGGCTCGCGCTGACGCGCGCGACCGCCGCGCGGCTCAGGCGGGGGCGCCGAGCGCGTCGGCGATCGCGGTGAGCGACTCGCTCGTGCCGCCCTCGACGCGCGCCGCCGCGCGGCCGTCCCACTTCGTCGGTCCGCGATTGACGATCACGATCGGCACGTCGTCGCGCCGCGCGACCTCGAGCAGCCGCGTGCCGGAGTTCACGACGAGCGACGAGCCGGCGACGAGCACGACCTCGCCCGCCGCGACGATGTCGCGCGCCGCCGCGAACACGTCGACGGGCACGAGCTCGCCGAAGAACACGACGTCGGGCTTCAGGATGCCGCCGCACACGGCGCACGCGGGCACCTCGAAGCGCTGCGACGCGTCGATCTCGACGTCGCCGTCGGGCTGCAGCCGCACCTGCTCCGGCATGCGGATCCAGGGGTTCAGGCGCTCGATCTCGTCGGCGATGCGATGCCGGTCGAACGTCGTGCCGCAATCGAGGCACGAGACGGTGTGCAGCTGCCCGTGCACGTGCGTGACGTTCGTCGAGCCGGCGCGCTCGTGCAGGTCGTCGACGTTCTGCGTCGCGATCCCGGTCGTGAGCCCCGCGCGCTCGAGCCGCGCGAGCGCCCGGTGGCCCTCGTTGGGCTGCACCGCGGCGAACCGCTGCCAGCCCAGATGGCTGCCGGCCCAGTAGCGCCGACGCGCGTCGACGCTCTCGAGGAAGGTCGAGAACTGCATGGGCGTGCGCGGTGGCGCACCCTCGCCGCGGTAGTCGGGGATGCCCGAGTCGGTCGAGATGCCCGCGCCCGTCACGACCGCGATGCGGCGTCCGCGCAGCAGGTCGATGGCTGTGTCGAGCACGGTGAAACCCTAGCCCCGGTATCCTCGAACCCGACGGGGGAAGGCTGGGAGCGCATGCAGGTCGTGACGATCGACTCGCTCGCCGACCCTCGGCTCGAGGACTTCGTCGGCCTCACCGACGTCGCGCTGCGGCGTCGCACCGAGCCCGAGCGCGGCCTCTACATCGCCGAGTCGCAGACGGTGCTCGAGCGCGCGCTCCGCGCGGGCCACGAGCCGCGCTCCGTCCTCGTCGCGCCGCGCTGGCTGCCCGACGTCGAGCGGCTCGTCGACGGCCTCGACGTGCCGGTCTTCGTCGGCGACGAGGGCGTGCTCGAGCAGATCACGGGCTTCCACCTCCACCGCGGGGCGCTCGCCTCGATGCACCGACCGGTGCTCCCGGATGCGTCGGCCTTGCTCGAGCGCGCTCGTCGCGTCGTCGTGCTCGACGGCCTCGTCGACCACACGAACGTCGGCGCCGCCTTCCGCTCGGTGGCGGGCATCGGCGGCGACGCCGTGCTCGTCACGTCGACGTGCGCCGACCCGCTCTACCGGCGGAGCGTGCGCGTCTCGATGGGCACCGTGCTGCAGGTGCCGTGGACGCGCATCGACTCGCTCGAGGGCGCCATCCCCGTCTTCCACGGCGCGGGCTTCGAAGTCGTCGCCATGGCGCTGCGCGACGACGCCGTCGACCTCGACGAGTACGCGGCGGCGCCCGCGGACCGCGTCGCCCTCGTGTTCGGCTCGGAGGGACCGGGCCTGACGGCCCGCGCGATCGCCGCCGCCGACCGGGTCGTGCGCATCCCCATGCACCACGGCGTCGACTCGCTCAACGTCGCCGCGTCGGCCGCTGTCGCCATGTGGGCGCTGCGGTGAGCTCGCGCGCTCCGGCGACGGCCAGGCGCACGCATCCGCTCGTCGTGCTGCTGCGATCGCTCCTCGTCATCGCGCTCGTCGCTGCCGTCGCGCTCGCTGCCGCCGTGCTCGTGGCGCCGGCCCCGGCGATCGCGGGCGAGCCCGTGGAGGCCCCTGCCGCCGAGCTGCCCGCCGCGCAGGTCGAGTGGCCGGAGTCGGCGCGCGCCGCCGGCTACGGCGTCGTGGGCATCGACGGCGGCGCCGACGTCTGGCAGGCGTGGGGGAGCGAGGAGGCGCATCCGATGGCGAGCGTCGCGAAGCTCGTCACGGTGCTCATCGTGCTCGACGCGCACCCCATCGAGGGCGACTCGCGCGGCGCGCTCATCACGCTCGATCGCGACGACGTCGACGCGCAGGCGAGGGCGGTGCGCGAGAACGCGCCCATCGCGCCCGTCTTCGACGGCATGCAGGTCACGCAGCGCGACCTCATCGAGTGGTCGCTCGTCGACTCGGCCGGCAACGCCATCTGGTCGCTCGCGAGCTGGGCGTTCGGCGGCATGGACGGCTTCGCCGCTGCCGCCGCGGCGTGGACCGACCGGCACGGGCTCGACGACACCGTGCTCGCCGATCCGGCCGGGCTCGACGCCCGCTCGGTCTCGAGCGCGAGCGACCTCACGCGCATGGCGCTCATGGCCGTCGGCGACCCCGTCGTGCTCTCCACCATCCAGCTCGAGTCGGTGCGCATCCCCGGCATCGGCGTCGCCCCGAACACCAACCGCATCCTCGGCGAGCACGACATCGACGGCGGCAAGACCGGCACGCTCAAGGTGTGGGGGAGGAACCTCTTCGTCACCGCCATCAGGGAGGTCGACGGCGAGGCGCGCCGCGTCGTCGGGATCGTCATGGGCACGATCGCCGCCGACGAGACCGACGCGGCGATGGTCGCGCTGCTCGAGAGCGTCTGGCCGAACTTCGCCTCCCGCACGATCGTCGAGGCCGGCACCGTCGTCGCCGAGTACCGGACGCCGTGGGGAGCGGCGACCCGGGCGGTCGCGACCGGCCCGCTCGACGCGCACGTCTTCGCCGACGACGTCCCGGACTGGAGCGCGACCGTCGAGCCGATCGAGCCGGGCGCCGTGCCGCAGACGGTCGGCGAGGTGTCGCTCGAGCGCGGGGACGAAGCGGTGCCCGTGCGCACCGCGAGCCTGCTGACGCCCCCGGATGCGTGGTGGCGCCTCACGAACGCCCCGCTCGTGCTCGGCTGGTACTTCGACTAGTCGCGAGCGCTCTCGTCGCCGTGAGGGAGCAGCACCGGCCCCGCGGTCGGTCGCTTGGGCGAGATGGTGTCGCCCGAGGACTGGCCGCGCAGCCGCCGCAGCACCCACGGCGCGAGGTGCTCGCGCGCCCACTGCAGGTCGTCGCGCCGCATGCGCTGCCACGTGCGCACGGGCAGCGGCTCGGGTGCCATGGGCTCGAGCGCGTGCTGCACGCCGAGCGCGTCGAGCACGATGATCGCGATCGCGTGGTGGCCGAGTGCCGAGAAGTGCAGCCGGTCGGCAGCCCACATCTGCGGCTGCTGCAGCTGCCGCGCCGACCACATGTCGGCGATCACCGCGCCGTGCTTCGCCGCGACGCCGTGCAGGTTGGCGTTGTAGATGCCGACCTTCCCCCGGATCGCGCGCAGCACCGGCGTCATCGCGATGTCGGGACCGTTGAAGAGCACGACTTCGGCGCCCGTCGCGCGGAGCCGGCCGACCACCTCGTCGAGCCTCACGGCGAGCACGTCGGGGTCCCCGCCAGGCCGGATGAGGTCGTTGCCGCCTGCCGAGATCGTCACGAGGTCGGGCTGCAGCGCGATCGCCGGCTCGAGCTGCTCGTCGACGATCTGCTGCAGCAGCCGGCCCCGGATCGCGAGGTTCGCGTACTCGAAGTCGGGCCGCGAGCGCGCGAGCTCCTCCGCGACCCGGTCGGCCCACCCGCGCACGCCGTTCGGCAGGTTCGGCTCCTCGTCGCCCACTCCTTCGGTGAAGCTGTCGCCGAGCGCGACGTAGCGGGTGAACGGGTGCTCGAGGCCTGGGTGCTGCATGCCTCCATCCTGCCGTGCGTCCCGCCGTCGTCGATCGAGCGTTGTCTCGGAGCCGTGTCGCCGGTGCGTGGGACGATGGATGCGTGAGCAAGCAGGATGGGTCGAACCGGCTCGTCTCGGGCCCCGACGTCGACGACTCGACCGCGACGATCCTGCACGTCGACCTCGACGCGTTCTTCGCCTCGGCGTCGCTGCTCGCGAGGCCCGACCTCGTCGGGCTCCCGGTCGTGATCGGCCACGACTCGACGCGCTCGGTCGTCACCGCCGCGACCTACGAGGCCCGCAAGTACGGCGTGCACTCCGCGATGCCGATGGGGCGGGCGCTGCGGCTGTGCCGGAACGCGATCGTGCTCGAGCCCGACTTCCACCTCTACTCGCGCCTCTCGAAGCACGTGATGGGCATCCTCGACGACGTCTCGCCCGACGTCGAGCGGCTCGGCATCGACGAGGCCTTCGTCGGCATCGCGGGCCTGCGTCGCCTCTCGGGCGGCGCGAACCGCATCGGACCGGCGCTCCGGCAGCGCATCCGGGCCGAGACCGGTCTCGTCGCCTCCGTCGGCGCGGCGAGCACGAAGCACGTCGCGAAGCTCGCCTCCGGTCGTGCGAAGCCCGACGGGCTGCTCGTCGTGCCCGACGAGCACGTGCTCGACTTCCTCCACCCGCAGCCCGCGAGCGCCATCTGGGGCGTGGGGCCGAAGCAGCAGGAGCGCCTCGCGCGCTACGGGCTCCACACCGTCGGCGACGTCGCCCGCACGTCCCTCGAGCGGCTCGAGGCGTGGTTCGGCGAGGCGACCGGCCGCCACCTGCACGAGCTCTCGTGGGGGCGGGATCCGCGCGATGTGCGCGAGCGAGGTCACGAGAAGACCTTCGGCCACAACCACACGTTCTCGCACGACGTCGTCGATCGCACGGAGCTCCAGGGCGAGATCCTGCGGCTCGCGACGGGCGTCGGCCGGCGCCTGCGCGACGCGGGCGTGCAGGCGCGCACCGTGACGCTCACCGTGCGGTTCCACGACTTCCGCACCATCACGCGCTCGCGCACGCTGCCGGAGGCGACCGACGTCACGCGCGTGCTCGTCGAGACGGCGTGGTCGCTGCTCGACGCGCTCGGCGAGCTCCCGCCCGTGCGGCTCCTCGGCGTGCGGGCGAGCTCGGTGCAGGACGCCGCCGATCACGGGCTGCTGTGGGACGACACCGAGACGTGGGGGAGCGCGGAGCGCGCGATGGACGCCGTGCACGACCGCTTCGGCGCCGCGGCGGTCGCGCCGGCGAGCATGCTGCGCCGCGAGCGGAAGCGCGACGACACGGGCCCCTCCGGCGGTGACTGAGCCGGGTCAGCCCCGCCCGAGCCAGCGCTCGAGCGGGATCGAGCCGCGGTGGTTCGGCGTCAGCACCCACACGACCGCGTAGAGGCCCCAGCCGACGACCGGCAGCGCGAACAGCAGCAGCGTGATGAGGCGCACGATCCACACGTTGACGTGCGTCTTCGCGGCGATGCCGCCGCAGATGCCGGCGAGGATCCGCTGCGGGCCGCGGCGGAAGCCAGCCCGGCGGATGGATTCGAAGATGGAGGCCATGGTCTCACGCTAGCCGCGCCGGCTGGACGGCGGGAGGGAGAGGGTTATAGGCCAAAACGTGTGGATGGGATCCTGATCTAGCCGCGGAATCTCGGGCGAGTTCGGGGCGTGCTTTGCTCCGGCACCCTTAACCGTGCCGAACGCGAGCAACTCGTCGTCC